>CANJXI010000053.1 GCA_947478785.1 Caulobacteraceae bacterium | reverse complement strand
CTCCAACCACGTCTTCAAGGACTACGACGCCATCCTCGACGCCGTCTGCGACGCCTGGAACCGCCTCATCGCCGAGCCAGACCGCATCCAATCCCTCGGCGCACGGACATGGGCCTGCTGCGGTGACGTTTAAGGGCGGTTGGTATAAGCCCGAGCTTCGGTTCGAGTTGACGCGGCGGCCCGGGAAACCGGGCCGCCGTTTTCATGTCCGGCGTCTGGCGAGCGTGTCGGCGAACGCGGCGATGGTCAGGGCCGCCACCAGCCAGGGGGCGTAGGCGAAGGCCAGGTCGATGGCGCGGCCGACCGGGTTGGCGTCGCCCGACAGCCGCTCGACGATCCAGGCCGTGGCGGCGAAGCCCGCGAGCGCCGCCCCGGTCAGGCGGATGGCCGTGTAGCGCGGCGTCCTGGCCAGCAGGATCAGCGCGGGCGTCACCGCGGCCACGACGGCCAGCTGCACGATCTCGATGCCCAGGTTGAACCCCAGAATCGACTGGGCCTTCTGCAGCGGCTCCAGCCCGAAGCGGCCGATCAGGGTGGCGAAGGCCAAGCCGTGGACCAGGCCGAAGCCGGCGGCCACCCAGGGCTCTCGCCCGGCGAACAGCGGCCGCCAGGCGTGCACGGCCGAGACCAGGATGGAGACCGCGATCCCCACCTCCACCGGCCGCGCCGGAAGTTGCCAGCCGAGGAACGCCCCGCCGATCAGGGTCAGCGAATGGCCGATCGTGAAGGCGGTGACGACGCCGACCAGGCGGCGGGCGGTGAACCGCAGGCCTCCGTAGCCCGCCCAGCGGTCGGCGACGGCCAGCAGCGGCGCGGGCAGCAGCAGGGCCATCAGGAACAGCAGGTGGTCGTGCCCCTCGGCGATGTGATGCATGCCCAACCCAATGGCCGAGAGGAAGCCCCGCCACGCGCTGCCCGGACCGCGGTCGACCCGCAGGGTCCGGGCGCCCGACTGCAGGCCGCCGATCATCGCCGGCCGGTCCGAAAGCTTGCCGCCGTCCACATCGTTGCGCGCCACCACCAGCACGACGTGGTTGGGGACCCGCTCGATCACCGCCGAATAGGCGAGGTCGAAGCGGCGCGGCGAAGCGCCGGGCGGCGGGCGCATGTCCACCCGCGCCCGCAGGTCCGGCTGGGACCCGTCGTCGACGATGGCCAGGTCGTCGAGGGTCAGGGTCCAGGGGCGGCCGTCCGGCGCCTTGGCGGCCATGTGGCTCATCAGGTAGCGGCTGAGCAGCGCCTTGGTCGCGCCCAGTTCCGGTCCATCCAATGGCAGCGATCGGCCGATGGCGTAGCCCAGCTCGCCCACCGGCGCGACGATCTCGGCGGCGACCCGGCCCCGGCCGAAGTCCAGGCGGATCTCGGTGTTGGGGGTGAAATGGGCGCAAGCCGGCAGGCCGCAGGCCCAGGCCAGCAGCCAGGCCAGCAGCCCGAGGATGGCGCGCTTCACGAGTGGCCGAACCAGATCAGCGCGCCCGCCGGATCCAGCGCGCGTGGATTGATCGCCAACGCCTTCTGCTGCTCGGCGTCGGCCGCGCCGCTCTCGCCCAGCAGGGCGTGCGCCTGGGCGGCCGCCACATGCTGCTCGGCCGAGACCCAGGGCGAGGCCTGCACTGGCGCCAGGGCCTGCAGCGCGTCGGCCGGCCGGTTGTTGGCCAGGTAGGCCCAGGCGAGCGCGATCGAGGTCATCCCGTAGGGCCGCGCCGCATGGTCCTTCAGCGCCAGGTCGAGGGCGCGCTTCGGGTCGCCGAACGCGAGTTCGTGCTCGACCGCGTGGCCGTAGGCGGCTTCCGGGAACTGGGCCAGGCGCCCCGTCCAGGCCTGGCCCGCCCGATCGGCCCAGGCCCGCGAGCGCGGATAGTCACCCTGGGCGCGGTAGAGGCCGGCGAGCGCATCCATCACCTCGGGGCTGTCGCTGCGCGCGGCGATCGCCTCGTATCGCGCGATGGCCTGGGCGCGATGGCCGGTCAGCGCCAGCATCTGGGCGCTGTGCGCTTCCGCCAGCCAGAACCCCGGGAACAGCCGCTCGGCGCGGGCGAAGTGCGCCGCCGCGCGGTCCCAGTTTCCGCGCTGCAGTTCGAGCGCCCCGCGCTGCAGGGCCATGTTTGCCAGGCCCTGGGCGGTGGGAAACCGCGAGGCGCGCTCCATCCGGTCGATGGCGGCCAGGGCCTCGTCGACATGGCCGGTCTTGGACTGTAGCACCGCCATGCGGAAGGAGGCCGACTCGTCGGCCGCCTGGCGGCCGCCGTAGGCCCTGAGCGCGGCCGCGTAATCGCCGCGGTAGAAGCCGACATCGCCGCGCATGGCGCTGGCTTCCCAGGCGATCTCCGGCTCGGCCTTCACCGCGTAATGGTCGATGGCGTCGAGCGCGGCCTCGGCGCGGGCCAGGCGGTGCAGGCTGAAGTCGACCACGGCCTGGGTCAGGTGGGGGCCGGCGCCCTTGGGCGCGCTGGCGAAACCGCGATCCAGCGCGGCCTGCGCGGCCGCGTAGTCGTCGAAGGAACCGGTCAGCCGGGCCCGCGCCAGGGCGTCGTTGGCGATCCGGTCCTGCAACAGCCATCCCCCGCCTTGCACCTCGGCCAGGACCCTGTGGCCCACCAGGCGCTGGTCGATGGCCTGCAGCGCCTGGGCGTAGGTCTGCGGCGCGCCGGCGACGGGCGCGCGCCCAGGGCTCGCCGGCGCCTGCGGGCGGCTCGCGACCCGGCCCAGCCCGAACAGCAGCGCCATGGCGGCGGCCAGCACGATGGCGAAGCGCACCGGCGTGCGGCTGATCAGCGACGCTGCCACCCAGGCTTACCCATCCCCCGGCAATAAAGGCCTACAGGCCGAACCGGGACGATATCAGCCGAGCCGGCGCCGGTGCGCCGTTTTCTTTTAATGCGCCGGCCCTATCCTGCGGCGCGCGTGAATCTGGAGACTTGCCGTTGTTGCGTGGGCTTGGACTGACAGCCACCTTGGCGCTGGCCTGGTGTTTCGCGGGCGCCGCCCCGGCGGCCGAGGCGCCGTCCTATGGACCGCCGCCCGCCTGGGTGGAGGTGGCCGCCGTGCCGGTCGCCTCGCCGGACGGCGCCGCCGCCGTCCAGACCCTGCTCGACGACAACCAGACCCGGCTCGGCCCGGATGGCGACGCCTACTACAACCGCCGGATCCGCAAGATCCTCCGGCCGGAGGGGCTGGCGGGCCTGACCAGCTTCGGCGAGACCTGGAGCCCCGACACCGAGTCCGTCACCTTCCACACCCTGCGGATCATCCGGGGCGACCAGGTCATCGACCTCCTGCAGGACGGCAAGCCCATGCTGGTCCTGCGCCGGGAGACCGATCTGGAACGCGCCGCGCTGGACGGCCGCAAGACTGCCTCAATGCAGATCGAGGGCCTGCAGGTGGGCGATATCCTCGACGCGTCCTGGACCCACACCCGCAAGGATCCGATCCTGCAGGGCCGCTCCTATGACGCCGAGGGCCTCGCCTTCGCCGGCGTCGCGGCCCGCTACCGCACGCGGATAAGCTGGCCGGACAAGGCGCCGATCGTCTGGAAGGCCACCGAGGGCTTCGGACAGCCGGTGGTCTCGCACCTGGACGGCCGCACGCTGCTGGTGCTCGACGCCACCGACGTCTCCGCCCCGAAGGCGCCCGTGGGCGCGCCGGCGCGATTCCGCAACCTGGGCAGCCTGGAGGTCACCAGCTTCCGGACCTGGGCGGAGATTTCGCGGCTGATGGCGCCGCACTACGCCAAGGCCATGGCGCTGGCGCCCGGGTCGGCGCTGAAGGCCGAGGCCGCGGCGATCGCCGTGCGGACCGCCGATCCCAAGGCCCGCGCCTTCGCCGCCCTCCAGCTCGTGGAGGACAAGACCCGCTACTTCTTCATCGGCCTGGACGGCGGCGGCTATGTGCCGGCCAGGGCCGACGAGACCTGGGCGCGCAAGTTCGGCGACTGCAAGGGCAAGACCGTCCTGCTGCTCGCGCTTCTCAAGGAGCTTGGGATCCAGGCGGATCCGGCGCTCGTCAACCTGGGCGGCGGCGACGGGCTCAATGAGCGGCCGCCTTCGCTGGGGGCGTTCAACCACGTCATCGTCCGGGCGGCCATCGCCGGCAAGGTCTACTGGCTGGACGGCACCCGAACCGGCGACCGCAGCGGCCTTGATGCCCTGGGCGCGCCCAACCATCATTGGGCCCTGCCCCTGCGGGCCGCGGGCGGCGACTTGGAAGCCATCGTTGCGCCGCCGCTGACCGCGCCGAACGGCGAGACCCGGATCCGCTTCGACGCCTCCAGGGGCCTCGACGCCCCGGCGCCGATGCAGATGACCACCCGGGTGACCGGCGATGCGGCCAATATGATGCGCCAGATGCTCTCGCGCCTGCCTCGCCAGGATGTGGAGCGGGCCTTCCGCCAGCAGCTTTCAGGAACGATGAGCTGGGTGGAGGTCGAAGCCATCGACTGGAAGGACGACGCCGCCAACGACGCGTTCGAGATCCGCCTCGACGGCAAGGCCGACCTGGACTGGCGAAACAATCCGGACCTCGGCGTGCGGGAATTCAAGGTGGCGGCGAGCACCGTCCAGTCCGGCGGCTATCCCCGCCGCGAGCCGGGGCCCAACCGCGACGCGCCGTTCGCGGTGCCCTTCCCGTCCTATGTGCGCACCGTCACCGAGGTGGTGCTGCCGGGCGGCGGCCAGGGCTACAGCGTCCGTGGCCCCAATGGCGTCGAGAAGGTCGGCGGAATCGAGCTGAGCCGGGTGTCGGAACTCAAGGAGGGCGTCGCCCGCTTCACCATCGAAAGCCGCTCCCTGACGCCGGAGATCTCCGCGCCGGAGGCCGAGGCCGCCACCAAGGCCATGCGCCGGCTGGCCGCCGACGACAGCCTGGTCCGCGCGCCCAAGACTCCCTGAACCCCGGCGCGGTGGGCCCGACCCCGCTGCCCACCCTCCCGGAAGCTTCGCCGTAGTCACGCGAAGTTCCGTTTTACGCCTTGAATACAAAGGTTGACTCGCCCATGGTCTCGCCGGTTCAAGGGGCCTGCATGATCAAGTCGGAACTCATCGCCAAACTCGCCGAGGAGAACCCGCACCTCACCCAGCGCGACATCGAGCGGGTGGTGGGCGTGGTCCTGGAGCGGATGATCCAGGCCCTCGAGGAAGGCGGCCGTGTCGAGCTGCGCGGCTTCGGCGCGCTCTCCGTCCGCTCCCGCGACGCCCGCGCCGGGCGCAATCCGCGCACCGGCGAGCCGGTCGAGGTCCGCGCCAAGCACGTGCCGTTCTTCAAGAGCGGCAAGGAACTGCGCGAGCGGTTGAACGCCGACGACGAGTAGCGTCCGGGAGGAAGACACCCGCATGAGCATATTTTCCGAATTCCGCGAGTTCATCGCGCGCGGCAATGTCATCGATCTGGCGGTCGGCGTGATCGTCGGGGCGGCGTTCAACGACATCGTCAAGAGCCTGGTCGACAATGTGGTAATGCCGCCTATCGGCCTGCTGCTGTCGGGCATCGACTTCGCCCATCTGGAATGGGTGCTGAAGGCCGACAATCCGCTGACCAAGGCCAACGAACTCGTGGCCATCCAGTACGGCCTGTTCCTCAACACCCTGATCAAGTTCCTGATCGTCGCCTGGGTGGTGTTCCTGATGGTCAAGGGCGTGAACGCGATCCGCCGCACCGAGGACGCCAAGCCCACGGAAGAAAAGCCCGCTCCGCCGGCCCAGGAGCTGCTGCTGGCCGAGATCCGCGATCTGCTGAAGGGTCGGACCTGACCAAGGCGCCCGGCCCGCCGGCCTGGGCCGAGGGCCTGTTCACCGCCCGCCTCGTCCCGCTCGCGGACACGGCCGGGCGCGCCACGGCGGTCTGGACCCTGGCCGGCGACCCCAGCGAGGCCCGCATATCCGAGCAGTTCCGGAGCGGCGCCGGCGCCTATCACACCCGCTACGCCGCCAGCGCCCACTTCGAGGGCCTGTTCCGCCGCGCCGTCGAGGGCGCGGGTATCGCCGTGGCCGACAACCCGCTGATCCTAGACCTGGGCTCGGGCTCCGGAGCGAATTCGGTCACGCCCTGCTTCTCGCTGTATCCCGGCGCCCGCCAGGCGGCCACGGACCTCTCCGCCGACCTGCTGGCGATACTGGCCGACCACGCCGGAGACCAGGGCCTTGCCGACCGGGTGATCTGCGTGGTGATGGACGCCATGTCGAGCCAGGTTTCGCCTGCAGGCCGGCCAGGACGACCTCGACCTGCCTCCCTGGGCCATCGACATCCTGGACGCCCACGACCGCGCCCTGCCGCCGCCGGTGAAGCGGCTCCTGATGCTGGAAGGCTCGATCGTGCTGACCAAGGGCCGCTAGCCATCCGGGCCTTGCGGCGGAGGCCTTGCACCCCCTAATGCCGGCCCATGGGCGTACAGGCCAAGATCTGCGGATTGACGACGCCCGAGGCGGTGAGCGCGGCGCTGGAAGGCGGGGCCGCGTTCCTGGGCTTCATGTTCTTCGCCAGGAGCCCCCGCAATGTGGACCCCGCCACCGCGGCGCGCCTGGCCATGCCGGTCAGGGGCGCTGCCAGGATCGTGGCGGTGACGGTCGATCCCGACGATGGCGAGGTCGATCGCATCGCCGCCGTCCTGAAGCCCGACCTCATCCAGCTACACGGCGCGGAGAGCCCGTCGCGCGCCCGCGCCATCGCCGTCCGCTCCGGCGCCGGGGTCATCAAGGTCGTGCCGGTGGCCGAGAGCGCCGACCTCGCCCGGGCCGCCGACTACGAGACCGTGGTCCAGCACCTGATGTTCGAGACCAAGCCCCCCAAGGACGCCGATCGGCCCGGCGGCCTGGGCGCGGCGTTCGACTGGACCCTGCTGGCCGGGCGCCGGTTCCAGCGCCCCTGGTTCCTGGCCGGCGGCCTCGATCCCTGGAACCTGGCGGAGGCGGTGCAGCAATCGGGCGCGCCCCTGCTGGACGTTTCCTCTGGCGTGGAACGCGGTCCGGGCCTAAAGGACCCCGCCTTGATCCGGGCGTTCCTCGACGCCGCAAAACGCGTCTGACCCCGTGAGCGCACGCCCTAACGACTACGCCGCCTATCCGGACGCCAACGGCCGCTTCGGCATGTTCGGCGGGCAGTACGTGCCCGAGACCCTGATGCCGCTGGTCCACGACCTGACCGCGGCCTGGGGCGCGGCCAAGACCGACCCGGCGTTCAAGGCCGAGCTCGACGGGTACCTGAAGCACTATGTGGGAAGGCCGAGCCCGCTCTATTTCGCCGAGCGGCTGACCAAGCATTTCGGCGGCGCGAAGATCTATCTGAAGCGCGAGGAGCTGAATCACACCGGCTCGCATAAGATCAACAACTGCATGGGCCAGATCCTGCTGGCCATGCGGATGGGCAAGACCCGGATCATCGCCGAGACCGGGGCCGGCCAGCACGGCGTGGCCGCCGCCACGGTCTGCGCCCGCTTCGGCCTGCCCTGCATCGTCTACATGGGCGCCGTCGATGTGGAGCGGCAGAAGCCCAACGTCTTCCGCATGAACCTGCTGGGCGCAGAGGTCCGCCCCGTGACCTCGGGGTCGGCGACGCTGAAGGACGCCATGAACGAGGCGCTCCGCGACTGGGTCACCAACGTCGAGGACACCTACTATCTGATCGGCACGGCCGCCGGCATGCACCCCTATCCGGAGATGGTCCGCGACTTCCAGGCGGTGATCGGCCGCGAGGTGCGCGAGCAGATCATGGAGGCGGAGGGCCGCCTGCCAGACGCGATCATGGCCTGCATCGGCGGCGGGTCGAACGCCATCGGCATCTTCCACCCTTTCCTGGCCGACGAGGGCGTCAAGCTGATCGGGGTCGAGGCGGCCGGCGAGGGCATGGACACCGAGCGCCACGCCGCGGCGATCAACGGCGGCCGGCCGGGTGTGCTGCACGGCAACATGACCTACCTGCTGCAGGACACCGAGGGCCAGATCACCGAGGCCCACTCGATCTCGGCCGGCCTGGACTATCCGGGCATCGGTCCGGAACATTCCTGGCTGCACGACGTGGGCCGGGCGACCTACCTCACCGCCACGGACCTGGAGTCGCTGGACGCCTACAAGCTCTGCGCCGAGCTGGAGGGCATCCTGCCGGCCATCGAGTCGGCCCACGCGCTGGCCCGGGTCGGCGACGTGGCCCGGGACGTCGGCAAGGACGGGATCGTGGTGCTGAACCTCTCCGGCCGCGGCGACAAGGACGTCGCGACGGTGGCCGCGCACCTGGGGATGCGGATTTGAGCACCTCTCGCATCGACGCCCGGTTCGCCGCGCTGAAGGCCGAGGGCCGGGCGGGATTCGTGGCCTACGTCATGGCCGGCGACCCGGACTATGCGACCGGCCTCGCCATTCTAAAGGGCCTGCCAGGCGCTGGCGCCGACCTGATCGAGGTGGGCTTTCCGTTCTCCGACCCCATGGCCGAGGGGCCCCCCATCCAGCGCGCCGCTCTGCGGGCGCTGGGCGAGGGCATGACGTTGTCGAAGACCCTGGAGATGATCGCCGAGTTCCGGCAGGGCGACCAGACCACCCCGATCATCCTGATGGGCTACGCCAATCCGCTGGTCAGCCGCGGGTTCGAGGCCTTCGCCCGCGAGGCGGCGGCGGCCGGCGTCGACGGCCTGATCGTCGTCGACATCCCGCCGGAAGAAGCCGGGCCGCTGGCCGACGCGCTGGACGCGGCCCAAGTCTCGCTGATCCGGCTGGCCACGCCGACCACCGACGACGAGCGCATGACGGTGGTCGTGCGGCGCACCTCCGGCTTCGTCTACTATGTCTCGGTGGCAGGCGTGACCGGGGTCAAGGAGGCCGACGCCGCCGTGGTCGCCCCGCATGTGACGCGGGTGCGCAAGGCCTCGGGCCTGCCGGTGGCCGTGGGCTTCGGCATCAAGACACCCGAGCGGGCCGCGGCGATCGCGCGGGTGGCCGACGCGGTGGTCGTTGGGTCCGCGCTGGTGGATGAGGTCGCCCTGGCCGCGGAGCTGAACGAAGACGTGACCTCGCGGGTTCTATCCAAAGTCGAATCCTTGTCTAAGGCTGTGCGATCCGCGCGAGTCGGCCAAACGACGACGGTCTAGAACCATGGCGATGGCTGAGCAGAGAAACGACAAGCCCGGGCGGTCTGCCGCCCCCCGCACCGGATGGCTCTCCCGCATCGCGCCTGGCGTGCGCAAGGCGTTCGCCAAGCGCGACACGCCTGAGAACCTGTGGGTCAAATGCCCCGACACCGGGGAGATGATCTACCGCCCCGACCTGGAGGCGGCGCTCTGGGTCACGCCGTCCGGCCACCACATGCGCATCGGCGCCGAGGCCCGGCTTCGCTACACCTTCGACGAGGGCAAGTTCGAGCGCATCGCCTCGCCGAGCACGCCCGACGACCCGCTGAAGTTCCCCGACATCAAGCCGTACCCTGAGCGCTTGAAGCAGGCGCGCAAGGCCAGCAACGAGCCCGACGCCATCGCCATCGGCTATGGGACCATCCAGGGCCAGGCGGCCGTCGTGGCCGTGCAGGATTTCGCCTTCATGGGCGGTTCGCTGGGCATGGCCGAGGGCGAGGCCTTCATCAAGGCCGCCCAGGAAGCCGTGCGCCGCGACGTCCCCTTCGTGATCTTCACGGCCTCCGGCGGCGCGCGCATGCAGGAGGGCACGCTGTCGCTGATGCAGCTCGCCCGCACGACGCTGGCGGTGAACGAGGTCAAGGCCGCGGGCCTGCCCTACGTCGTGGTGCTCACCGACCCCACCACCGGCGGGGTGATGGCCTCCTACGCCATGCTGGGCGACGTCCACTTGGCGGAACCCAACGCGCTGATCGGCTTCGCGGGCCGGCGCGTGATCGAGCAGACTATCCGCGAGACCCTGCCGCCGGGCTTCCAGCGCGCCGAGTTCCTGATGGAGCGCGGCATGGTCGACAAGGTGGTGGCGCGGTCCGAGCTTATCGGCGTGCTGAGCTCGATCCTGAAGACCCTGATGATGGGGCGCGCCCGCCTGTCCGCCGCCTGACGTGACGCCCGGGGCCGACCACGACCCGATCCGCGCCTCCGACGCGGTGATCCAGCGCCTGCGGGCCAACCACCCCGTGCTGATCGACCTGACCACCGGCCGGGTCGAGCGGCTTCTGGCGGCGCTGGGCCATCCCGAGCGGCGCCTGCCGCCGGTGGTCCATGTGGCGGGGACCAACGGCAAGGGCTCGACCGTTGCCTTCCTGCGCGCCATCGCGGAAGCCGCCGGCCAGAAGGTCCACGCCATCACCTCGCCCCACCTGGTGCGCTTCGCCGAGCGTATCCGCATTGCCGGCGAACTGATCACCGACGAGCAGCTCAACGACCTCACCGACCGGTTGGAGGCCGCCAACGCCGGCCAGCCGATCAGCTTCTTCGAGATCACCACGGTGCTGGCGCTTGAGGCTTTCGCCGGGACCCCGGCCGACCTCTGCATCGTCGAGGTAGGCCTGGGCGGCCGGTTCGACGCCACCAACGTCTTCCCCGCCCCCGCGCTCAGCGTGATCACCCCGATCGACTACGACCACCTGGAGATGCTGGGCCCCGAGCTTTCCAAGATCGCCTGGGAGAAGGCCGGGATCATCAAGACCAACCGCCCGGTGGTCTGCGCCCGTCAGCCGGACGAGGCCCTAGAGGTCATCGAGCGCGAGGCCGACGACCGCATGGCGCCGCTGTTCCTGATGGGCCGCGACTTCGACGCCTGGGAGGAGCGCGGCCGACTGATGGTGCAGATGCCCGACCGCCTGCTGGACTTGCCGGCCCCTAGCCTGTTCGGCGGCTACCAGTTCGCCAACGCGGGCCTAGCCGTGGCCGCCGCGCTGACGCTGGACCACGGCCTCGGCGAAGATGTGCTGGCCAAGGGGGTGTCCTCGGCGGTCTGGCCGGCGCGGTTCCAGCGGCTGACCAGGGGGCCGCTGGCGGCGTTGGCGAAGGCGCGTGGGTCGGACCTCTGGCTGGACGGCGGCCACAACCCGCACGCCGGACGCGCCCTGGCGGAGGCCGCCGCGCGTCTGGTGGACCGCGATCCCCGGCCCCTGGTGCTGGTCGCCGGCATGTTCGCGCGCAAGGACGCCGAGGGCTTTTTCCGCCCCTTCGCCGAGATGCGGCCCCGGCTGATCGTCACGAGTTTCGACTCACCCACGGCCGCGCCGGCCGAGGAGCTGGTGGAGGCCGCCACGCGCGCGGGCCTGTCGCCGGAGACCGCCGCCAACGTCAGCGACGGCGTCGCCCGGGCGCTGGAGACGGAAGGCCCGCCGCCGCACGTGCTGATCTGCGGCGGCCTGCACTTCGCCGGCGAGGTCCTGGCGATGAGCCCGGACACCTGGCCGAGGTGAGATAAATTAGTCCTCCACCTCTGGGGGAGGTGTCGCGAAGCGACGGAGGGGGCTTCATCCGCCGAGCCAGCCGGCCTCGCCCCCCTCAGTCAGCTTCGCTGACAGCTCCCCCAAACAGGGAGCCCTAGACCTCGGCTAAGCCGCCACGCCCGCTTCGGAGAGCCACTCGAGGATCTTCTGCTTGGGCATGGCGCCGACCTTCATCGAGGCCATCTGGCCGTCCTTGAAGAGCATCATCGTCGGGATGCCACGCACGCCGTAACGCGAGGGGGTGGTCGGGCTGTCCTCGATGTTCAGCTTGGCGATGGTGACGCCCTTCAGCTCATCGGAGATCTGCTCCAGGGCGGGCGCGATCTGCTTGCAGGGACCGCACCACTCGGCCCAGAAATCGACCAGGACGGGACCCGTGGCCTGCAGGACGTCCTTCTCGAAGGACTCGTCGGTCACCTTGACGGTGCTCATGGGGAAACTCCTTACGCGCCAGCCCTGTCGGGACATTCCGTCCAAACGCGGGCTGACGCCGCTTGATCCGCGATGTAGGCGGACGCAGCCCTGGTATCAACCGCCACGGCCGAGGTCGGCAAGGCTCGCCCGTATCAAGTTTTCTGGGATCGGCATCAGCTTCGGGCCATCCGTCCACACCAGCGCCGCCTCGATTCGGCACCCCGGGAACACCTCGGCCAGCACGGCCGCGTAGATCGCCATCTGGCGCAGGTAGGCCGGATCGGCGTCCTCGATGCGCGCGGGCGAAGGCCGGTTGGTCTTGAAATCGGCGACCAGCACCCGGTCCGGAAGCACCACCAGCCGGTCGATCCGGCCGGAAATCTTCAGGCCCGGCGGCAGGCCGGCGGCCGATCCGGCGATCGCCACCTCCGCGCGGCTGCCCGGCCCGAACACCTCGGCGAACCGGATGTCCTCCAGGACCGCGAGCGCCGCGCCGGCCATCTCCGCCCGCTGGGCCTCGGAAAGGTCGCGCTCCCGCGCCAGCAGCGACCGGGCGCCTGCGCCCCGAGCGGCCGGCGCCAAGTCGGGCAGGATCTGCAGCAGCCGGTGGATCAGGTCGCCGCGCCGGAACCGGCCCAGCCCACCCATGGGCGCGAGCGGCGAGGCGGCCGGCGTCGTGGTGTCCTCGCCGAGATCGGAGGGCGAGGCGTAGCGCCCGTAGGCCTCGGCATCGGCGTTCAGGCTGGCCCAGACCGGCAGCGGGCTCACCGGCGGCGGAGTCACCTGACCCCGGCCCAGCACCGCCGGATCGGGCCCGAACCGCTGGATCTGCAGGTCGCCGCAGGCGATCTGGCGCGTATGGGGGGCGATCTCGGCCGCGTCGAAGGCGGGCTTCAGCAGGCCCCACCAGCCCTTCAAGTTCTCCTCCTTGCGGTTGCCAGGCAGCTTGCCGCACAGGACCAGCCGCTCGCGGGCGCGGGTCAGCGCCACATAGAGCAACCGCCAGGCCTCGTCGGCCTCGGCCTGGGCGCGGCGGTCGCGCGCCGCCGCCGAGGCCTCGCAGTCGGCCTTCCTGCTGGACGCCCACAGGAAGCCGCCGGCCTCGGTGGGCAGCAGGGGCGTATCGCGCCCGGCGCCCTGGCCCGTGGTCTCCGGCAGGAAGACGATCGACGCCTCCAGCCCCTTGGCGCCGTGGGCGGTCATCACCCGGACCTCGTTGCGGACCGCTTCCATCTCGCGCTTCACCGTGATGTCGAGGCCCGCGAAGGCGGCGGTCAGGCTCTCCAGGTCCTCGACGCCGCGGCCCTCGGCGGACAACACCTGGCTGAGGAACTCGTCCAGCGCATCCTCGGCCTCGTTCCCGAGCCTGCGCAGCAGCCGCGCGCGCAGCGACCGGAAGCCCAGCACATGGCTGTAGAACTCGAAGGGCCGCTGGGTGCGCGCCAGGGCCAGCGCCTGACCCAGCACCTCCACCGCCTCGGTCCACTCCGGCCTTTCCGCCGCGCGGTCCCGCAACGCCTCCCAGAGCGTGCTGGGACGGCGATGGGCCAGCGCATACAGGCTGTCGTCCTCCACCGTGCAGAAGGGGCTGCGCAGCAGGGCGGCCAGCGTCAGGTCGTCGTCGGGGAACAGGCAGAACCGCGCCAGCGCCATCAGGTCGTCGAAGACGATGTGCTCGGAGAGCGCCAGGCGGTCGGCGCCGGCGACCGGAACCTTGTTGTGCTTAAGCGCGCGCAGGATCTCCTCGAACAGCGGCCCCCGCTTGCGGACCAGGATCAGGACGTCGCTGTAGCGCGCGGGCCGCCAGTCGCCGGGCGAGCCGTCGTTGGCCTTCAGCGTCCGGTCAAAGACCGCGTCACCGCGCTGGATGGTCGCCTCGATCTCGCAGGCGATGTTGGCGGCCAGTTGGCGCACCGCGCTTTGCTCGGGCTCCACGTCCAGCGGGGTATCCCAGGCCTCGCGCCGGGCGGCCTCGGGCTGGACGGCCAGCGGCCAGATGTCGACGCAGCCCTGGTGGCCCAGCCGCATGGGGACGTGCCGGACCCGCTCGGCGCCCTCCGGCGGCGGCACGCCGAGCCGGGTCTCCTCGCCCGAGAACACCACGTCGACGAAGCTCAGGATCTCCTCGGTCGAGCGCCAGGACGCCAGGAGATCGACCTGCTCGAACCGGTGCAGGGCCGCCTGTGCCCGGTCGCGGTGCCGGTGGAACTTGGCCTTCAGCAGCGTCGGGTCGGCGCCCTGGAACGAGTAGATCGACTGCTTCTCGTCGCCGACCACGAACATGTTGCGCTGGCGCGGGCGCTCGATCGCATCGCCCGAGAAGAACTCGTCGACGATGGCGTCCAGGACGGCCCACTGGCCGGGTGCGGTGTCCTGGGCCTCGTCCAGCAGGATATGGTCGACGCCGCCGTCCAGCTTGAACAGCACCCAGGCGGCCATCGGCGAGGCGGAGACCAAGGCGGCGGTCCGGTCGATCAGGTCGGCGAAGTCCAGCGCGCCCAGCGAGCGCTTCTCGATCTCAAAGGCCTCAAGATAGGCCTGGGCCAGCGCCAGCGCATAGGCGGTGTCCCAGGCGACGGTGGCCGCCCGCATCCGCGCGCGCGCGGCGGCCAGGCGATCCTGAGCGCTGAGCAGCGCCATCTGGAGTTCGGGCCGCGCGGACAGGGATTTGCTTCGCGTGACCCAGGTCGCGGGCGTGCCCTCGCCGTCGCCGATAAACAGGGCGCGCAGGACCGTGCCGAACTCCAGGTCCGGCGATGCGGCGATGGCGCGCAGAGCCTTTGCCTCCTTGGCGCCCGTTCCACCGGCTTCAAGCACCTCGGCGACGGCGCGGAACAGGTCGCGATCGAGGTCCGCCATGGCCTCGCGGGCGATGGTCTCCGGATCGCGGGCGTCGTCGAAGCCGCAGACGGTCCAGACATCGGCGATGGCGCCGGCCAGGCCCCCGGCGCCGTCCAGATAGGCGGTCAGCGCCGCGCGGCGGGCCTCGAAGGCGCCGAACATCGTCTGGAAGGCCTGGAAGTCGAGCTGGACAGAGAACCGCGCATAGGCCTCGGCGACCGCGCCCTCGCCGGCCAGGGCGTGGCGGGCGACCATCTTCCGCGCCGCGTCGGAGATCGCCGCCGAGGCCGCGTCGTCCATCACCTTGAAGCCCGGCGAGACGCCCGCCTCCAACGGGAAGCGCCGCAGAAGCTTTTCGCAGAAGGCGTGGATGGTCTGGATCTTCAGGCCGCCGGGGGTCTCCAGGGCGCGCGCGAAGAGGCCGCGGGCCCGCGACAGGCGCTCGGCGCCATAGGCGTCCGGCGTTTCGCCCTCCAGGGTGGCCAAGGTGTCCCGCAGCTTCCCGTCGTCCCAGATCGACCAGTCGCCCAGCAGGCTGAACAGCCGCCGCTGCATCTCAGCGGCGGCGGCCTTGGTGTAGGTTACGCAGAGGATGGTCTCTGGCCTGGCCCCGACCAGCAACAGGCGGGCCACCCGGTCGATCAGGGTCTTGGTCTTCCCCGATCCCGCATTGGCGGAGACGAAGGCCGAGAGGCCCGGGTCGGCCGCCAGGCGCTGGGCGCCGTCGTCGACGGGAGCCTGCGCGGGGGCGCTCATTCCTCGCCCTCCTCGCCGCTGGTCGACCATTCGAAGACGCGGGCGAGGTGGTCGTAGTCGCTGATCCGCGCCTTCACGAACTGCGGCGCGGTGCGGGAGACGTAGGGCTGGCCGGGGCGGTCGAAGTCGGTAACCAGTTTCTGCACACCCCGCAGCGCGTGGGCCGCGGCGTCGGCGCTCTCCTCGCCGGCGGCGGCGCGGACCTCGACCTTGCCGGCGGGCTTGCGCCCGGTGACCTCCAGATAGGTCAGGTCGCCGGGGCTCGGGTGGCCCAGTTCGTGGAACCCGCCGTGCATGAGGATCGCGGCGGTCAGGGTCAGCTGCGGCGAGAAGCCGGTCGCGACCTCGTTCTTCGACGGCGCCTTGCCGGTCTTGTAGTCGAGGATGTGGCCGTAGCCGTCGGGATCGATCTCGATGCGGTCGGCCCGCGCATTGATCTCGAATTCGCCGCCCGGCGCGGCGAACGTCAGCGCGCCCCGGAGCTCCACGTGGATGCTCCGGCCGTCGGCCCGGCGCTCGGTCTCCAGCTCGGCCACCCAGCGGGCGGCCTCGCGGGCCAGCGCGGTCTCGCGGGCCAGGGACTCCTCGGGCATCCCCTGGTCGCGCAGGGCCTGGACATAGAACCGCTCGAAGATCGCCGCCGCATCGGCGGGCATGGCCTGGGGATGGGCCAGCGCGAACCGCTCGAAGGCGGCGTGGATGGCGGTGCCCCGCGCCCGGGCGTCCACCGCCTCGTCGGGCCGCTCCAGCGGATAGAGCCGCAGGATGTCACGCGCCCAGACGGCGTAGGGATCGCGGGTCAGGGTCTCGATCCTGGTGACCGCCATCCTGCGCGGGCGGTCGGCGACCGGCGGGACCGGGGCTGGCCGCTTGGCGGGCTGGTAGCCGCCGGCCGCGTCGAGCGCACGGGCCCAGTCGAGTATGTCCGGGCGGCCGGGGAGCTTCATGGGCTCGCCCGCCGGATCCCTGGCGCCCTTGGCCAGGGTCTCCAGCCGCCAGAGCCAGCGCGATTTCACCGCCGGCGCGCCCTCGCGGCGCTCGGCGTGCAGCAGCACCACGCGCGGCGCGCAGACCGCCTGGGCGAAGTCGTGGGCGGCGAGCCCGATCCGGCGCTCGGGCGGCGGCAGGCCCAGCGTCTCGCGCATCGGGCGCGACAGGAAGGGATCGAGCGGCGCGCCCCGCGGCCAGACGCCCTCCTCCAGTCCCGCCACGATCAACAGGTCGGCGCGGGTCAGGCGGGCCTCGATGGCGCCCAGAATACGCAGGCGCGGATGGGTGGCGCCGCCGGTCCGCACCGTTTCGCCCGACATCAGCCGGGTCAGCAGGTCGGCAAAGCCACGCGGGGTGACGGGGGGCAACCCGTCTGACTCGCCCATAATCCCGGCTAGCAGGCGGCTCAGCGCCTCGCCGCCGTGGCCCGCCCAGAGCTGGCCCGTGTCGCCCAGGGCGTCGGCGGCAACCGCCTCCAGCATCTGCGTCAGGGCGCGGGCGGCCTCGGCGGGCGTGGCGTCCCCGGCCGAATAAGGCGCCGCCAGCCGGGTCAGGACCGCCTCCAGCAGGTCGGCCAGCGCCAGGGCGTCGGCCAGCTCGGGGGGCGGCGCCTTCCCGGTCTTCTCGATCTTGGCCCGCAGGCTCGCCCAGTCGGTGCGTCGCGGGCCGCGCAGGCCGTGGCGCTCCAGCGCCGCGCGCTGGCGCTCCAGGGTCTCCGGCTCCAGCCCGAGCCGGGCCAGGGGATGCTTGACGATGGCCAGCAGGACCACGGGGTCGAGCGGATCGACCGCCGCCCTGGCCAGCAGCCCGGCCAGCACCGCGCCCCAGCATCCGGCCAGGGCGGTCCCGGCCGAGGAATCCGCCACGACGCCCCAGCGCGCCAGCTTGGCCGCCACCCGGCGGGCGAGCGTCTGGTCGGGCGCCACCAGGGCGGCGGTCTGGCCTGGCGTCTCCAGCGCCTCGCGCAGCAGCAGGGCCGCGACGGTGGCCGCCTCCTCCTCGTGCCGAGCGGCGACCACCGACAGGCCCTCCAGGCCGACGATGAAAGGGTCGACGCCGTCGCCCGCGGCCTCGGCCCGCAGCTTGCCGATCTGCGCCAGCCATTCGTCGGTGGCCCGGGGCGGGCGCAGGGCCTCGTTGACGATCCGCCGCCGCCAGCGGCCGCGCGCATCCGCGCCGTCCGACGCCGGCCAGGTCGCCACCGCGCCCCGGTCGAGGCGCGCGCGGGTGAGCAGGCGGCGCATGGCGCCCTGCGGGTGCTGTTCGCCGACCTCGAGCCAGGCGTTCTCGGCGAGCGAATCGTCGAGCCCCGGCAGCACGACGGCCCCCTGCGGCGCGCGGGCGATCACCGCCAGCAGGTCGGCGGTGGCCGGCGCCGTCCCGGTCGAGCCCGCCGCGATCAACACGCCCGGCGGCGGCTGGGCGTCCCAGCGCTCGGCCAGCCGGCGCAGCAGCGTGACCCGCCGGGCGCTGATGTCGCTGACGCCCAGCTCGGCCAGCCGCTCCGGCCAGGCCCTGAGCGCCATCTCCAGGAATTCGCGCGACACCCGCCAGTGTTCCGCGAGGTCGACGGTGACGAGATCGGCCAGACCCGCGTCGGGCGCCACCTCCTCGATCTGCAGGCTGTCCAGGAAGCCGCCCAGGGCGTCGGCCAGCTCCAGGGCGGCGGACGCGTCCAGGTCGCGTTTGAGCTCGCGCTCGTGCGCCTTCACCAGCCGCGCCAGTTCGAACCTGCGCCGCAGGGGCGCGATGGCGGCCGGAAGGTCGAGCGCCAGGTCACCGGGCTCGAACGGCGGCTCGCCCTCGTCGAGGTCGCCCAGCGGGCGCATCTGCGGCGGCAGGACGGCGCGGCCCTCGGCGGCGGCGATGAAGGCGTCGCCCAGCGCACGCGCGCCGCGCCGGGTGGGGGTCAGCACGATCGCCTGCGACAGCGCCTCGGGGCCCAGCGGGGCCAGCGCCTCGTGCAGGCCCCGCGCCAGATCCTGGGCGAACGGACGGTGCGCCGGGATGTTGAACCAGCGCGGCCCGGGCCGTTCGAGGAAAGCGGTCACCCCAGCCTCGCCTCGGCCTCGTCGCGGGCGGCGGGGTCTCCCACGTGCATCCAGAAGCCGTCCATGGCCACGCCGTGCAGCCGGCCCTCGCCCTGCAGCCGATGCCAGACCGGCAGGATCGAGAAGGCAGGCTGCGCCTGGCCGTCGAGGATCTGCGGCTTCATGATGCCGAAGCCAATGTTGGCGAAGGGCGCGGGCGCCGTCGGCGAGGTGGAGTGGGTCATGCGCCCCGCCTCGTCCAGCAGGAAGCCTTCCGGCCCCTCGAAACCGATGCCCTGGCCACGGCGGACCAGGAGCAGGAGCAGGTCCATCGCCTCCGGGTTCCAGGCCGCCTTGAGCGCCTCCAGCGCCGGGGTCTCGCCCTCGAGCCACAGGGAATCGATATTGGCGACAAAGATCGGGTCCTCGCCCAGCAGGGGCCGGGCGTGCTGGATGCCGCCCCCGGAATCCAGCAGCCCCGCACGCTCGTCGGAGAACAGAATCTCTAAGTCCTTACGCTGGCCCAGGTGCGCCTCGACCTGGTCGGCGTGGTGGTGGACATTGACCACCGCGCGTTCGACGCCGGCCTCGACCAGCTTGTCCAGCACGCGGTCCACCAATGCGCGCCCGGCCACGGGGATCAGCGCCTTCGGCCGATGATCGGTGAGCGGCCGCATGCGGGTGCCCAGCCCCGCCGCCAGGACCATCGCGGTGGTGGGTCCAGGGATCATGCCCGCGCCTCGGCCGGAACATGCCGCTGGAACCAGGCCTTCAGGCCGATCAGGGCCGGATCTTCCAGGTTGCGTTCCAGGTACCGCCAGGTGCGCGGCATGAACGCCTTGTACTGATCGCGGCCCAGCAGGGCCTGGCGGGCGAACACCCGGCCCAGGATGCGGGCGGCGTTGGAGGCGGCGAGCGCGCGGTAATCGGCCAGGAAGCTTTCCCGATCCAGGTCCCGCCGCGCGCCCAGGTAGCGGCCGAGCATGGCGGCCTCCAAATCCGGCGACACGTCGCGGCGGGCGTCCTGCAGGAGGTGGGTCAGGTCCCAGGCCGGGTGGGCGCGCAGGGCGTCCTGGAAGTCCAGCAGGCCCACACGGGCGGGCCCCGTCCGCTCCGGCAGCCAGAGCAGGTTCTGGGCGTGGTAGTCGCGGTGGGTGAAGACAGATGCGCCGGCCTCGCCGCGCACCCATACCGGGCCCCACAGGGCGTCCCACTCGGCGACGGCGGCGGTCTCGAAGGGCGGCAGGCCCGCGAACTTCGGCCACCAGTCCAGGAATGTGTCGGTCCCGACCTTGAAGGCCAAGGCGTCGTAGGTCAGCAGCGGCCAGGCCACGCCCTCGGTGGCCAACACGGCCGGCGGGGGCTCGGCGTGGAGGCGGACCTGCACGTCGACCGCGGCTTCGTAGAGCGGCGTCTCCGGCTCGCCCCGGGCGATCAGGGTGGCGAACAGGCCGTCGCCCAAATCCTCCAGCACCGCGAATCCTTCGGACGCGTCGAAGGCCGTGATCCGGGGGGCGGACAGCCCCCGCTCGCGCAGCCAGGCGGCGGCGGTGACGAAGGCCGCCACCGATCCCGCCGCCAGGCGGGCGGCGGCGTTGTAGCCCAGGGCCAGACGCTCGGCGTCGGTGGCGTCCGGCGGACAGATCGGAGTCTCCAGCACCGGCGGCTGGTCCATCAGGATCAGACGGGCGCCGTCGGGGGCCTCGATACGCTCGTAGCTGCGTGTCGAGGCGTCGCCGGCCAGCGGCTCGCGCCTGGCCGATCCGAGGCCGTGGTCCGCCAGGAACCGGGCCTTTTGCGCGTCCCGCTCAGAACTCAAGCTTTCGTCCCTTCCACGCGCCATGCGGCGTCAGCCGCGCGACGCGGCCCTCGCCCTCCAGCGCGATCTCTACAGCGAGTCGATCCAGCGGCAGGCGGCCATCCAGCCGCTCCGGCCACTCGATCACCACAGCCCCGTCGTCCAGCGCCTCGTCGAGGCCGATCTCGTAGGCCTCGTCCGGGTTCGACAGGCGATAGAGGTCGAAGTGGGCGACCTTCAGGCGCGCCCCTTCGTAGAACTGCACCAGGGTGAACGTCGGCGACGGCACCTCCTCGTCCGGCGTGGTCAGCGTCCGCACGAGCGCGCGCGCCAGGGTCGACTTGCCGGCCCCCAGCGGCCCCGACAGGCAGACCGCCTCGCCGGGCGCAAGCTGGCGCGCGATCGCCGCGCCGAGCCGCGCCGTGGCCGCTTCATCGGCCAGGATCATGCGAAGGTCCTGTCGCGGTCCGCCGGCAGGACGCGCTCGACATAGGTCTTCAGCCGCTCGGCCACCGCCTGGGCCTCCCCGTCCAGGGCCTCAGGCGGGATCGCGGGACCCACCGCCAGGGCGAAGGCGCGGCCCCGCTTGTTCAGCAGTTCGTGGAAGAGGGTGATGTCGCGCAACTCGTCGGAAAACCGGTTGAACAGGTGGAACAGGGTCGACGAGGGACCGGCCACGTGGATCGGGACGATCAGGGCTTTGTGCCGGCGCGCCAGGGATACGGGGCTGGCCGCCCAGGGCGGGTCGGCCAGCCGCCCATCGGCCTGGCGGCGCGACAGGCGGCCCGAGGGAAAGATCACCAGGCACCGGCCCGCCTCCAGCACGTCGCGAGTGAGCGCCAGCGTGCGGCGGGTGCGCTCGCGTGTGCGCTTGGCCGCCACCCACTCCACCGGGATCAGCACATCCCCCAGCCCGGGCGAGATCCGGTGGGCATCGGCGTTGGCGTAGAAGCAGAGGTCCGGGCGCACGGTCTTCAGGGCGTCATAGACCGCGACCCCGTCGGCGATGCCCGTGGGGTGGTTGCAGACCACGATGGCCGGGCCCGCGCGGGGCAGGCGCTCCAGGCCGGTCACATCGACGTTCACGCTCAGGAGCTTGGAGACATGCTCCATGGCCGCCCGCCCACGGAGCCCGGCCACGGCGTCGGCCATTCGCCGCGCCTTGCCGTAGTCGAGGAGGCCGTAGAGCAGCGGCCGCAGCAGCGGCCATGCCGGGCTCGCCGCCAGCCTAGGCGCCCGCTCGGCGATCAGCACATCGACGATATGCCCCCCCGGCCGTTCGGCGCGGATCAACGGGGCGGGGGAGACAATCGTCATGGCCGGAAGATGCGCCGCCGGAATAGGGCTGAGCAAGCTCTAGCCGAGCGCGCCCGAAAGGTCTAAATCCGCGCCCATGCGCGAAATCACCCACTTCATCGACGGTGCGTCCGTCGCCGGAACCTCGGGTCGCTACGGCGACGTCTTCAACCCCAACACCGGCGAGGTGCAGGCCCGTGTGGCCCTGGCCACCGTTGGCGAGGTCGATGCGGCCGTGGCCTCGGCGCTGCGCGCCCAGCAGGTCTGGGCGCTGGTCAATCCGCAGCGGCGCGCCCGGGTGATGTTCGAGTTCAAGCGGCTGCTGGAAGCGCGCATGGACGAGCTCGCCGAGCTGCTGTCCTCCGAGCACGGCAAGGTCATCGCCGACTCCAAGGGCGACATCCAGCGCGGCCTGGAAGTCATCGAGTTCGCCTGCGGCATCCCGCACCTCCTGAAGGGCGAGTACACCGAAGGCGCCGGCCCCGGCATCGACGTCTATTCCATGCGCCAGCCGCTGGGCGTGACGGCCGGCATCACCCCGTTCAACTTCCCGGGCATGATCCCGATGTGGATGTTCGGGGTCGCCATCGCGGTGGGCAACAGCTTCATCCTCAAGCCCTCCGAGAAGGACCCGACCCTGCCGGTCCGGCTGGCCGAACTGATGATGGAAGCCGGCGCGCCCAAGGGCGTACTCAACGTGGTGCACGGCGACAAGGTCTCGGTCGACGCCTTGCTCGACCACCCGGACGTCAAGGCCGTGAGCTTCGTGGGCTCCTCCGACATCGCCCAGTACGTCTATTCGCGCGGCACGGCGAACGGCAAGCGCGTGCAGGCCATGGGCGGCGCCAAGAACCACGGCGTCATCCTGCCCGACGCCGACCTCGACCAGGCGGTGAAGGACATCATGGGCGCGGCCTACGGCTCGGCCGGCGAGCGCTGCATGGCGCTGCCGGTGGTCGTGCCGGTCGGCAAGAAGACCGCCGACGAGGTCCGCGAGCGGGTCCTGGGCGAGCTGGAGACCCTGAAGGTCGGCATCTCCACCGACCTCGCGGCCCAGTACGGCCCGGTGGTCTCGGCCGCCCATAAGCAGAAGATCAGCGACTACATCCAGATGGGCAAGGACGAGGGCGCGGAGCTTGTCGTCGACGGCCGCGGCTTCAGCCTCCAGGGCTACGAGAAGGGCTTCTTCATCGGCCCGACCCTGTTCGACCAGGTGAAGCCCGACATGCGCACCTACCAGGAGGAGATCTTCGGCCCCGTCCTGCAGATCGTCCGCGCCGAGAGCTTCGAGGAGGCGCTGGCCCTTCCGTCGCAGCACCAGTACGGCAACGGCGTGGCCATCTTCACCCGCAACGGCCGCGCCGCGCGCGAGTTCGCCACCCGCGTCAACGTCGGCATGGTCGGCATCAACGTGCCGATCCCGGTGCCGGTGGCCTACCACTCCTTCGGCGGCTGGAAGCGCTCGGCCTTCGGCGACACCAACCAGCACGGCATGGAAGGCGTGAAGTTCTACACCAAGGTGAAGACCATCACCGCCCGCTGGCCTGAAGGCCTCTCGGAAGACTCCGCCTTCGTCATCCCAACGATGCGGTGATGCGGCGCATCAAGTTCTGGGCGTCCGTCGTCTTCGTCCTCGCAGTCTGCGCGGCGGGGACCTGGGCGGTCTGGAACTATGACCTGCGCTGGCGGCCGAAGACCATCACCCGGAACCAGGCGGAGATCTCGGCCCTGCTGAAGGCGTCCGGCTGGGTCTCGCCGGGTCTCGCCGGGCCGAAGCTCTACATGGTCTCCTACCGGACCTGCGGCGACTGCATCCGCTTCAAGCGCGAGGAGATCCCGGGCTTGGTCGCCAAGGGCGTCGACACCCGGGTCATCGAGATCGCGCGGCGTGACGTCAACGGCCTTTCGAAATCCACGCCGGCCGAACGGGCCACGGTCGCCCAGCTCTGGCTGACCCGCGACTGGAAGCTGGCCGAGCGGTGGGACGCGGTTCCCGCCGAGGCCTGGGCCGCGCCAGGCGTCCCGCCCGCCGACGGCGACATGGCGCGCACGGCGGTGGTCGAAAGCGGCCGCGACCTGGTCGACCGCCTGAAGCCGCTCTTGAAGGCCAATGGCGTCAAGTTTGCCTATCCCACCCTGATCTGGTGGAACGCCAAGGGCGAGATGCGCGCCTGCGCCTGCGAACAGCGCGAGACCTACCGCTTCGTCCGCAAGGAGCTGGGCGTCTAGGGACCCATGGCCTCACCGCTCGACGCCGCCTACCAAGCCCGCATCGCCGCGGGGGACATCCGGCCCGACCCGGCGCAGGCGGCTGGCCTGCGCGTGCTGGTCCGGCTGGAGGCCGACCTCGCCCAGGCCGCCCCACGCAACCGGCTGGCGGCGCGCTTCCGCAAGCCTGAAGCCCAGCGCGGCGTCTACCTCTGGGGTCCGGTGGGCCGCGGCAAGTCCATGCTGATGGACCTGTTCTACGAGACCTCCGCCGCCCCGAAGAAGCGCCGCACCCACTTTCACGTCTTCATGGGCGAGATCCACCGGCTGATCGGCGAGTGGCGCAAGGGCGACGCGGCGGCCCGCAAGGCCTTCTTCGGCCAGCATAAGGGCGACGATCCGATCGCACCGGTCGCCGAACTGGTGGCCGGCCAGGCGAACCTGCTCTGCTTCGACGAATTCCAGGTCACCGACATCGCCGACGCGATGATACTCGGCCGGCTGTTCGAGGCGCTGTTCGCGCGCGGCGTGACCCTGGTCGCGACGTCGAACCGCGAGCCGGACGCGCTCTACAAGAACGGCATCAACCGCCAGCTCTTCGCGCCGTTCATCGACCTCCTGAAACAGCGGATGGACGTGGTCGCGGTGGCCGGCGGCCACGACTACCGCCTCGACCGGCTGCGCGCCGCCGGGACCTGGTTCCAGCCGGCCGACCCCGACAACGAGCGCTCGTTCGGGGCGCTCTGGCGCGAGATGCTGGGGCCCGAGGAGGAGGACGGCGAGACCGTCGAGGTGCTGGGCCGCAAGATCCACTTCCCGCACGCGGCCGGCGGCCTGCTGCGCGCCAGCTTCGCCAGCCTCTGCTCGGTGGCGCTCGGCCCCAACGACTATGTGGCGGTGGCCGAACGGTTCCACACGGTCTTCCTGGAGGACGTTCCCAAACTCAGTCCGTCACGGCGCGAGGAGGCCCGGCGCTTCGTGGTCCTGATCGACGCCCTCTACGAGGCGCACACCCGGCTGATCGTGCTGGCCAACGGCCAGCCCGCCGACCTCTATCCGTCGGGAGACGGGGCCTTCGAATTCGAGCGCACCGCGTCCCGGCTCGAGGAGATGCGCTCGGCCGACTGGCTGGCGGACGAACCCTAGGTCGCCGGGGAGACATGCGGGGGACTGCGCACTATCCTAGTCCCATGCGCGAGCGCTACACGACCGAACATGTGGAGGCTTGGCGTAGAGACGGCGCCCTGGTGATCCCGCGCTTCTTCGATGCCGACGAGGTGGCCGCCGTGGCGGCGGACTTCCGCGAGGTTTTCGGTCAGGAGACGGGCGCCGACCAGGCCCTTCAGCGCGCGCCGGGCGGGTCCGCGAGCTTCAGTCCCGCGCAGTTCAAGACAATCGATTCCATTCCGTTCGCCTGCTCTTCGGCGCTCAACCTGATCGGCCTGCACCCGGCCCTGGTCGCCTTCGCGCGCGCGCGCCTGGAGACCGACGACGTTCACCTCTACCAGTGCCAGGCCTGGGCCAAGTACACCGGCGCGGCCGACTACGAGCAGCCGTTCCACTGCGACTTTCTCAATCACACGCTGACGGTTCCCGACGACGACGATCGGCAGAACTCCGTGACCATCATCTGCTATTTCACTGACGCGACGGAAGCGCTCGGGCCCACGCACTATGTTGTGCGCCCGGATAGTGATCGCGTCCTGGGTCAAGGGGCGGCGTCAGCCGGAGACCGGCCGGCCGTCGCCGATCTCGACACCCTGCTGGCGCCCTTCGACCGTTCGACGGCGGCGCCCGCGGGCAGCATCTTCGCCTATGGGATCGACGTCTATCACCGCGGCTCCAACCTGACCGCGCCGCGAGGCCATCGCTACACGGTCACCGCTTGCTTCAAGCGCGCCGGCGACGAGGCCATCGGCTTCACCGCCTGGCCGGTCAGCCTGACCAAGCCGTGGGGCCGGATATTCGAGCACGCCACGCCCGATCAGCTGGCCTGCCTGGGAGTGCCGCGCCCCGGCCATCCCTTCTGGACCGCGACGACCATCGCGCGGAACCAGGCCCGCCACCCGGGCTGGGACGCCGCGCCCTATCGCGAGGCCCTGGAACGGCGCGCAGGCTGAGCATATCCGCTCCAGAGCCACTCCAGGGCGTGCGGCAGGGTCTGGTTCAAGGTCGGCCGGTCGACGTGCTCGGCGTCGCGCGCCAGGATGAACTGGTAGTGGTAGCCCTTGGTGGCCAGCGCCCGGGCCATGTTCGCGTTGGCCAGGACCCAGTCGTGCATGCCGTCGGCCATCGGCACGGGATAGAAGATGTCGCGGTCCCCCACCTCGAACCAGAGCCGGATCGGCTTGGCCGGGCTGCTGGGAATGAGCGGCGAACCTGGGGCGACGTCCGTGACTGTCGGGGAAGCGAAGCCGTTCGTTCCGAGGTTCGGCCCGGATGGACCGGGCCATGGGCTGTGATACTCCCACGCCCCACCCGGCAGCGCCGGATTGTGCGGCCACTGCTGGTTCACGAAGGTCGGCGAATAGGCCAGGACGCGTCGATAGAGATCCGGCCGGAACCAGGCCATGGCGAAGGCCGCGGCGCCGCTTGAACTCATGCCCATGGTCGCGCGGCCGTCCGGGTCCCGGGTCAGCCTCACCCCGGCCTTCCGCTCGACAAGCGGCAAAACCTCGCGCTCCACCCAGTCCGCGTAGACGCCCGACATGGTGTCGTATTCCAGGCCACGCTGGCTGCCCTGCGCATCCTGCCCGCCGTTGCCGATGGTGATGGCGACCATCGCCGGGACCCGGCCCTGGGCGATGAGATTGTCCAGGGCGGTGAAGACCGGGCCGTTCACGAACCCGCCGCCGTCACCCACGACGATGAACGGCGCGGGCGATCCTGGCCTGTAGCCATGGGGAATGTAGACCGAGACAGGGCGCGTCCAGACACCCGGGCGGCTCGTCGTGATGATCAGGTTGGAGGGATCGCCCGGCGTGGTGGAGGCCGCGGCCACCGATGCGTTGAACCCGCTCTCCACCCGCACAAGGCCCGGCCGGTAGATGACGCTGTCGTTCGACGACATGGTGAAGGTGATCACGCGGCCCTTGGGAACACCCGGCAGGGCCTCGGTTTCCGGCGCCGGACGATGCGTGGGGCCGATGATGAAGTTCCCCTCGGCGCCCTTGCCGGGCAGCTGGCCGTCCGGGAGTTCGGTGGCGCGGGGAAACTTAGGATCCAGCAGGTCGCGGGTCGGCGGCTTCGTCCGGAAATCGAGGCCGCCGGTGTCTATGAAGAAGGGGGCCTTGGGATCGGTGGTGTTCGCGCCGGGCGGCAGATTGGCGACTTGAGCCATCGCGCGGGGATCCAGCAAGGCGGCGCAGCACAGCGCCCCTATCACCAGGGCGATCACCTTGCTCATAGCTCCCCCCGAGATCTTCAGCCAAGGGCGACTATGACCGCGAACCGGCAGAGAGTCCTAGCCCCTCAGGCTTTCCACCAGGGCCCGGGCGTAGGGACGCAGTTCGCCCTCGGCGCGGACGACGATGGTCAGGTGGCGCAGCGCCCAGTCGTCGGCGAGGTCGGTGACGGCGAGCGCCATGGTGCGGGCCGCGCGCGTGGCCGTGGTCAGGGGCACCACCCCCACGCCCACGCCGCATTCCACCAGCCGGCAGACCGCGTCGAAGCTGCGAAGCTGGACCCGCAGCCGCAGCGGCCGGCCCTCGCGCACCGCCTTGCCGGCCAGGAACCGCTGGAGCGAGCTCGCCCGGTCAAGGCCCACGAAGTCGTAGTCCAGCACCTCGGCGAAGGTCACGCCGGCGCGCCCCGCCAGCGCGTGGTCCTTCGCTGTCACCACCACGAAGCGGTCGGTGCGGAACGGGTAGGTCGCCAGCGCCCCTACATCAACCGTGCCGGCGACGATCCCGATGTCGGCCGCGCCCTCGGCCACAAGGCCCACGATCTCCTCGGAGAGCCGCTCTTCGAGATCGACGCTGACATGGGGATGGGCGGCCAGGAACAAACTCAGCGCCTCGGGCAGGAATTCGGTGAGCGCATTGGTGTTGGCCAGCAGGCGGACCTCGCCGCCGGCCCCGCCCGCATAGCCGGCGAGATCCTCGCGCAGCTGGGCGCCCTGGGCCAGCATGGTCCGCGCGTGCTTCAGAAGCGTCAGTCCGGCGGGTGTCGGGGTCACCCCCTGGCGCGAGCGCACCAGCAGGCCCGCGCCCAGGCTTTCTTCCATGCCGCGGATGCGGGTGGACGCCGCCGCCAGCGCCAGGGCGCACCGCTCGGCGCCGGCGGTGATCGAACCGGCGTCAACCACCTCGCAGAACAGCCTCAGATCGGTCAGGTCGAACTTCATCTTCGCCTTTCGCGAAGGAAGGCTACATCAAAGACGCATTGCGGCGTAAGGGTATTTGGCTAGAGACTTCGGCTTTGGCGAAGGATCATCCGGGTCCCGTCCGCCGCACGGTCAGGCTTCGTTGACACCCCCGGCCCGGCGCTTAAAAGCGGAGGGCTTGGCTGCGCTCTGGGGAGGGAATTGCTGCGATGACCGACGCCTCGAAGACACCCCGAGAACGGCCGACGTCGCCGCACCTGGTGACCGGGGGCCTGGGCTCGCCGCTCCTGTGGCGCTGGCACATCACCATGTGGACCTCGATCCTGCACCGGGTGAGCGGCGTAGGCCTCTATGTGGGCGCGCTGATCGCCGCGGCCTGGGCGGTGACGCTGGCCAGCGGGCCCCTGGAATACGCCCAGTTCAAGCTCCTCCTGGGCTCGCCGCTGGGCAAGCTGGTGATGTTCGGCCTGACGGTCGCCTTCTTCTACCACCTGGCCAACGGCATCCGGCACCTGGTCTGGGACGCCGGCCACGGCTTCGCGCTCAAGACCGCCAACGCCTCGGCGGTGGTGGTGTTCGCCTTCACGGTGGCCGCAAGTCTCGCGGTCTGGTGGATCGCCCTGCGGATCGGAGCGCTCGGATGACCCAGTTCCGCACGCCACTCTCCCGCGCCCGGGGCCTGGGCTCCGCGCGCCACGGCATCAACCACTGGATTTCCGAACGGGTCGCCGCCATCGCGCTGGTCCCACTGACGCTGTGGGCGGTCTATGGGGTGATCGAACTCGCGGCCGGCGACTACGCCTTCGCCGTCGCCTGGATCCGCCATCCGCTCAACGCCGTGCTGATCGTGCTGACGCTGGCGGTCAGCTTCTGGCACATGCACGCCGGCCTGCGCGTCGTGGTCGAGGACTATATCGAAAAGGCGATGAGCAAGACCGTCCTGCTGCTCATCAACCTCTTTGTCTGCTGGCTGGCGGGCGCGCTGGCGATCTTCTCGATCCTCAAGGTCGCGCTCGGCGGGGGAGCCTTCTGATGGCGTCATACGAATTCATCGACCACCGGTACGACGTGGTCGTGGTGGGCGCCGGTGGCTCGGGCCTCCGCGCCGCGCTGGGCTGCGCCCAGGCCGGGCTGAAGACCGCCTGCATCTCCAAGGTCTTCCCGACCCGCTCGCACACGGTGGCCGCCCAGGGCGGCATCTCGGCCAGCCTCGGCAACATGGGCGAGGATGACTGGCGCTGGCACATGTACGACACCGTCAAGGGGTCGGACTGGCTGGGCGACCAGGACGCCATCGAATACCTGTGCCGCAACGCCCCGGCCGCGGTCTATGAGCTGGAGCACTGGGGCGTGCCCTTCTCGCGCACCGAGGACGGCAAGATCTACCAGCGCGCTTTCGGCGGCATGACCAAGAACTATGGCGAGGCGCCGATCCAGCGCACCTGTGCTGCCGCCGACCGCACCGGCCACGCCATGCTGCACACCATGTATGGCCAGGCGCTCGCCAAGGAGACCGAGTTCTTCATCGAGTTCTTCGCGCTCGACCTGATCATGGACGAGGGCGTCTGCCGCGGCGTGACCGCGTGGAAACTGGACGACGGCACGCTGCACCGCTTCCAGGCCCAGCAGGTGATCCTGGCCACCGGCGGCTACGGCCGGGCCTATTTCTCCTGCACCTCGGCCCACACCTGCACCGGCGACGGCGGCGGCATGGCGCTGCGCGCCGGCCTGCCGCTGCAGGACATGGAGTT
>CANJXI010000052.1 GCA_947478785.1 Caulobacteraceae bacterium | reverse complement strand
TTGAGCGCGCTCTTGACCTTGGCCCGGCGCACCTGGGTCTGGACCGTCCGCTGTTTCGCCGCGTCGTCGCGATCCTCGCGCAGGGCGCGCTGGGCGTCGCGGACGAGCTTGGCCTCAAGGGCCAGGCATTGCCGGGCCGAGCGGCCGACCTTGTGCAGGGCGCTGGCCAGGACGGCGGCAGCGGCGGGATCCTCGGCGGCCAGCTGCTTGGCGGCGAGGTCGCGCGCCGAGGCCAGGCAGAGCTCGGCGAGTTCCGCCAGGGCGCGGGCGTGCCGCTCGGTCATTTCCACATCGGTGTTCAAGGAACAAAAGTAGAACATAGCAAGGCCGATGTCAAGTTTCGGCGAACCGAATGTGCTAAAGCGGCCGGACCCGGTTGATGTGGCCCATCTTGCGGCCGGGCTTGGCGTCGCGCTTGCCGTAGAGGTGCAGGCGGGTCTCGGGCTCGGCGGCGTAGCGGGGCCAGGCGTCGATCTCGTCACCCAGGAGGTTCAGCATTTCGACCTGGGCGACGGCCGTGGTGGAGCCCAGCGGCCAGCCGGCGACGGCGCGGATGTGCTGCTCGAACTGGTCGACCCCGCAGCCGTCCTGGGTCCAATGGCCGGAATTGTGCACCCGGGGGGCGAACTCGTTCACCAGCAGCGACCCGTCGGCCATCTCGAAGAGCTCGATGCCGATGACGCCGACGTAGTCGAGCCCGGACAGGATGCGGGCGGCGATCCGCTCGGCCTGGTCGGCCATCGCCGGGGTCACCCGGGCCGGCGCGACGCTGCGGCGCAGGATGCCGTGCTCATGATGGTTTTCGGCCAGCGGGTAGACGGCGGTGGCCCCGTCGCGGCCACGGGCGGCGATCACCGAAAGCTCGCGCACGAAATCGGCGGCCGCCTCGACGATCACCGGCACGCCGCCCAGGGCCTCGAAGGCGGCGGCGGCGTCGTGGGCGTGCTCCACCCAGCGCTGACCCTTGCCGTCATAGCCTTCGCGGCGGGTCTTCATCAGGCAAGGCGCGCCGATGCGGGTGACGGCGTCCACGGCGGTCTCGGCGCTGTCGGCCGCCGCGAAAGCCACGGTGGGCGCGCCATTGGCGTTGAGGAAGGTCTTCTCGGCGACCCGGTCCTGGGCCGTGGCCAGCGCCAGCGGGCCCGGCGCCACCTCAATCCCCATGGCCGCGAGCTGGGCCACGGCGCTCGCGGGGACGTTCTCGAACTCGAAGGTGACGACGCTGGCGATGGCGGCCAGGGCCTTCAGGGCCTCGGGGTCGTCATAGGCGGCCACGATGGTGTGGCGGGCGACGCGGCTGGCCGGGCTGTCGGGCTCCGGCTCCAGGAAGACGCTGTCGAAGCCCAGGCGCGAGGCGGCGAGCGCCAGCATGCGGCCAAGCTGGCCGCCGCCGATCACCCCGATGGCGGCGCCGGGCGGAAGCGGGAAATCGGACATGGCGGCCCTTTACGCGTCCTCGACCGTCTCGGGGATGCTGGCGGTCTGGCGGGCGGTATGGGCCGCGACGCGCTCGGCGACGCCGGGGTCTGAGAGCGCCAGGATGCGGGCCGCGAGCAGGCCGGCGTTGACGGCGCCCGCCTCGCCGATGGCCAGCGTGCCCACCGGAATGCCAGCCGGCATCTGGACGATGGAGAGCAGGCTGTCCATGCCCTTCAGCGCCTTGGACTGGATCGGCACGCCCAGCACCGGCAGGTCGGTGAGCGAGGCGGTCATGCCCGGCAGGTGGGCCGCCCCGCCGGCGGCGGCGATGATCACCTGGAAGCCGGCCGCCTTGGCGCCCTTGGCGAAGGCGAACATCCGCTCCGGCGTGCGGTGGGCGGAGACCACCTTCGCGACATAGGCGACCCCGAGGTCGTCCAGCATGGCGGCGGCATGGCGCAGCACCGGCCAGTCGGAACGGCTGCCCATAATGATGGCGACGGGCGCGGACACGGCGCTCATGTGATTGACGGACCCCTGCTTGGAGGGCGCGGAGTATAGGCGCCGACTTTGCAGGGGCAACCAAGGATGGATAGATTCGGGCAAAGTCCCGCGCGTCCGTGATTCCGCACCCTTGCAAGAGAACGACCCATGAAGATCACCGGCGCCCGCAGCGAGCCCTTTTCGGCGATGCGAAAACGCGCGCTGGCCCAGGCCGGCGCCCAGGCGCGCGCCGGCGCCGCGCCCGTCGATTCCACCGCCTTCCTGGGCCTTTCCGAGACGGAGATGACGCCGGCGGTGATGGCCGCGGTGCAGACCCTGCTCAGCGAGATCGACGACCTGCGCGGCGAAGTCGGCCGGCTCAAGGCCCGGCTGGCGGAGACCGAAGGGCTGGCCGACCGCGACGCGCTCACCCCGCTGCTCAACCGCCGCGCCCTGGTGCGCGAGCTCGGCCGCGTCCGCACCTTCGCCCAGCGCTATGGATCGCCCGCCAGCCTGGTCTATTTCGACCTTGACGACCTGAAGGGCGTCAACGACCGCTTCGGCCACGCGGCCGGCGACGCCGCGATCAAGGCGGTGGCCGAGCGGCTGCTGGGCCATGTGCGGGAGAGCGACATCGTGGGCCGCATGGGCGGCGACGAGTTCGCGGTGATCCTGGCCCAGGCCGACCAGGCGACGGCCAAGGCCCAGGCGCTGGCCCGCGCCGTGGAAGCCGAGCCGCTCAGGTTCGGCGACTGGTCGGCGCCCCTGCACATCTCCTGGGGCGTGCGCGAGATCACGCCCGACGTCGAGCCCGAGGCCCTGGTCGCGCAAGCCGACGCGGCGATGTTCGAGCGCAAGCGGCAGCGGAGAAGCGCGTGAGCCTGCCCAGCAGGCTGTAGCGGCCGGATCACTCGCCGATTCGGCGCGCTTCCTTCCCCCTCGATGGGGGAAGGCCAGGATGGGGTGCCCGCTGGGCGTTGAAGGGTGGACGAAGGTCGGCGCCGAGCCGAGTCCACGGCGTCAGCTCAGCGGCCGCACCCCATCCCAAACCCTTCCCCATCGAGGGGAAGGGCTTACTTCCTAAGCGATGATATCTGGGGTGAGCATGTCCTCGATGCGGGCGATCTCGTCCTTCAGGGCGAGTTTCTTGCGCTTCAGGCGGCCGATCAGCAGCATGTCGGGGAGCGGCGAGAGCGCGATGGCCTGGACCGCGGCGTCGAAGTCGGCGTGATCCTGGCGCAGATCGGCGAGCCGGGCCTTCAGGGCCTCCTCGGTCGGTTCCATCTCGTCGTCGTTCATGTGCCGCTTCTACCCCAGGGCGGCCGCGAGCGCAGCCAGCACGTCAGCCGGCGCGGGCGGGCCCCAGGCGGCGGACGCCCCCTCCAGCGCCCGCAGGGCATGCGCCCCGCCCTTCGGGCCGGTCATGGCCTCGAGCGTTTCCATCAGCACCCGCTCGGCGCGGAGTTCGGCGGCCTTCACGTCCTCACGCAGGGCCAGCCGGGCTGAGTCGGCCACCGGCGGGGCGGGCGCCTTCAGAGCGCGCCGCACGTCCCGCAGCGGAACCAGCGCCAGCCTCTCCCAGTCGCGCGCCGCGGCCGCGGCCCTGGCCAGGCGCTCGGGGTCGCCAACCTCGGCCCAGACCGCCCAGAGCAGCAGGGAAGTGTTCTGGCCGTGGGCGTCCTGCAGGGTGAGACAGGCCTCAGGCACGCCCGCCTGCGCATAGGCCTTCAGCGTCCAGTCCCAGAGCGACATCGTTCAAGCTTCCCCCGTCAGCGGACCGATATCCTGGCCCCAGCGCTTCACCGGCCGCCAGGACAGGCCGAATAGGTCGAGCGCGCGGCCGACCGACTGGTCGACCATGGCCTCCAGGCTGGCGGGCCTGGCGTAGAAGGCCGGCAGCGGCGGGGCGATCACCGCGCCCATCTCGGCCAGCTTCACCAGGGTCCGCAGGTGGCCCAGGTGCAGCGGCGTCTCGCGGACCATCAGCACCAGCGGCCGGCGTTCCTTCAGCGCCACGTCGGCGGCCCGCGTCAGGAGGGACGAGGTCACGCCGGTGGCGATCTCGCTCATGGTGCGGACCGAGCAGGGGGCGACGATCATGCCCAGCGTCGGGAAGGAGCCCGAAGCCACCGACGCGCCGATGTCGGCGACCTTGTGGTTCACATCCGCCCTGGCCTGGACGTCGGCTATGGTGAGATCCGTCTCCTGGGAGAGCGTCAGGGCGGCGGCCCGGCTCATCACCAGGTGGCTTTCCACCCCCAGCTCACGGCAGGCGTCCAGGACACGCAGCCCATAAACCACGCCCGAGGCGCCCGAAATTCCGACAACCAGCCTGGGCCGTTCCGTCAGGGGCATCCGATGGGTTCCTTGGGCCTCTGCAAACATATGTGATCTGACAGCGGCGCATAGCGGGTGTTCACTCTATGCCAGAGCAACAGCAAGGAGCTGATCCTCATGGCCGTGGAAGCCAGGATCCGTGAACTCGGATCTCGCCACCAGTCCCTCGAAAACCAGATTCAGGACGAATTGAGCAGGCCCGCCGCCGACGACATCAGACTCAAGAAGCTCAAGCGAGAGAAGCTTCGCCTCAAGGAAGAGATGGAAACCCTTCGGGGCCAGATTCACTAGGGACTGCGTCCACCTCCCACGCCGCACCTTGCGTTTCTCCTCCTCCATAGGGGGAGGAGAGGCGATCAGTCCTCGGTGTCGTCCTCGTATTCGGGCTCCTCGACGCGGGCCTCGGGCTCCTCGTCCTCTTCGATGACGCCGGTCTGCGACGCCGGGATAAGGGTCGCGCCCTCGGGCTCGACGATGCCGCGGCGCGCATCGTCCTTGGCCTTCTTGTCGGCCGCCTTGCGGACCACGGCGTCCAGTTCGATCTGGGTGGAGAGGCCCAGCGTCACCGGGTCGACCGGCTTGATGTTGGCCGAGTTCCAGTGGGTGCGGTTGCGCACCTGGTCGATGGTGGCCTTGGTGGTGCCGAGGATGCGGGCCAGCTGGCTGTCGGCCACTTCCGGGTGGTTGCGCAGGAACCAGGCGATGGCGTCCGGCCGGTCCTGGCGGCGCGAAACGGGTGTGTAGCGCGGCGCCTTCTTCTGCGGCTTCAGATATTCCGCGTGGCGGCTCTTGAGCGCGACCAGCTTGTGGGCCGCGTTCTTCTCGGCCAGGTCGAGTTCCTCGCGGCTGAGCTGGCCGTTGGCGATGGGATCGGCGCCGCGGATGTCGCGCGCCACCTCGCCGTCGGCGATCCCGCGCACCTCCAGCGGATGCAGGCCGCAGAAGTCGGCGATCTGCTCGAAGGTGAGCGAGGTGTTGTCCACGAGCCAGACGGCGGTCGCCTTCGGCATCAGGATGTCGGTCATGACTTGGTCTTCCGGTTCGGCTGTTTGGTCAGGGCGATTTCGTCGGTCTGAAATGAAGGCGCCCGGCCTTTCGGCCGGGCGGTGTCGTGGGCGCACCTATAAGCCCGTTCCGCAAGCGAGGAAACGGGATTGTCGGCGCCGGCCTTTCGCGGCCGAGGCGGCGCGATCAGGCGAAGAGGATCCAGCCCGGCGTCAGGGTCGCCATCTGCACGCCGACCAGGTCCATCTGGCCGCCGCCGCCCATGTTGATGACCGTGTCGGCGCCCACCTGGCTCACCGTGTAGGTGGTGCCCGGGTCGAGCAGCACCCGGTCGCCCTCCGAGAGGTGGAAGTCGAGCACCCGGTCGAGGCCGGCGTCGCCCCAGGTGTGGAACAGGTCCGCCCCGGTCCCGCCGGTGATGGTGTCGTCGCCCTTGTCGCCGGAGACGTAGTCGTCGCCCGGGCCGCCGTCGATCACGTCGTTGTCCTGGCCGCCGCGCACCTGGTCGTTGCCGTCGCCGCCGTTGCAGGTGTCGGCGCCGAGGTTGCCCCAGACGACGTCCGCGCCGCCGTCGCCGAACAGCAGGTCGTTGTCCTTGCCGCCCACCGAATAGTCGTCGCCGGCGCCGGTGGAGACCGTGTCGTTGCCCATGTTGCCGTTGGCGTCGTCGAAGCCCGAGCCGCCGACGATGGAATCGTTGCCCTCGTCGCCGCGCAGGTAGTTCGTTCCCGATCCGCCGTCGATGGTGTCGTTGCCGGCGGCGCCGTTCACCGTGTCGGCCCCGGCGCCGGCCTGGATGTTGTTGGCGAGCGGATTGCCGTTGATCACGTCCGCGCCGGAACCCGACTTCACGTTCTCGATGCTGGTGTGCTGGGCCACGGCCACATTGCCCACCAGGCCGCCGACGTTGGAGAAGAAGCCCTCGCGGATGTCGATGAGCTGGTTCTGGCTGTAGCCGGAGAAGTCGAAGGTGTCGTTGCCGCCGGCGTCCCACACCGCGAACAGCAGCTTGGTGGAGGCCGCGTTGGTGATGAACCAGGGCCGGTCGGCGTTGGAGTTGAAGCCGTAGACCGTGTCGCCCGTGCGGGTTGACATGTTGGCCCCGTACTCGAGCTGGGCCGCGGCGATGTCGTCCAGCAGGGGCGCGGCCGAATAGAGCCGCCCGAAGTTCCCGCCGGTGGCGAACTCGTTGAAATAGCTCATCACCGTGTACTGCCGGCTATCCTCGAAATAACTGGCGTCGGCGGAGTAGGTGATGGTGACGCCTTCCTCGGCGTTGTATTCCGAGGGGTGGGCCAGGCCGATGGCGTGGCCCAGCTCATGGATCAGCACCTGGCCGCCGTAGTTTCCGACGTTGGGGCTGGTGTTGTAGCCGAAGGTCGAGTTGACCCAGACGTCGCCGGCCTCGGACGACGGGCTCGGGCTGCCGGGGAAGTTGGCGAAGGCGGACGAGCCGTCCGAGCCGCTGGAATAGTTGCCGAACAGGATCGCGGCGCTGTTCGAATAGGCCCCCTCGCCGGTCACCCCCGCGCCGATGCGCACGAAGTGGATGTTGGCGACGTCCTGCCAGCCCTGGACCGCCAGCTCGCCCTCGGTGATCTGGGCCTGGTTGAAGCGGCTGAAGCCCGCCGTGTCGTCGGGCATCTGGGCCGGCTCCGACGCCCGGTAGGCGTAGGTGACCGTGTAGGAGACGCCCAGCGCCGCGGACCAGCCGGGCTCGCCGCGAACCAGCTGGCTGGCGGCCTGGTCGATGGTGTAGCTGACCTTGCCGTTGTCGGCCGTGCCGATGCGGGTGTCGGCGTTCAGGTAGGCGCTCAGCGTCGCGGGGTCGTCGCCGGTGACGGCGTAGGCCGCAAGCCCACCGCCTCCAGCCGCCAGGCTGGCGAACGGATCGACGAGGAATTCGGCGGCGTACGGCGATTCAGGGGGCATCGGCGCGGACTCTACCAGATCCATCCCCTTCAGATCGTTAAAGGACCCGATGTCCCTCGGCAACCGCCAGCCAGGGGGCGGCGCGCCTTGGCATGTACGGCCGGACGGGCGCGGCGGATTAGACCAGCGGCATGCGCCCGACGATGTGCAGGCCGTAGCCGGCGGAGCCGGGGAGCACCTTGTTCGACGCGCTGAGCAGCATCATGTCGCGCACGCCCAGGTCGATCAGGATCTGCGCGCCCACCCCATAGTCCCGCAGGACATTGGCGTTCTGGTCGAAATCGGGCTGGCCGTAGCGTTCCGAAATCCAGTTGGGATTGCTGTCGCGGATGAACACCGCGACGCCGGCGCCCTCGTAGTCGGCGATGGCCTGGAGCGCGATGGGCACGTAGTCGCGCCGGGCTTCGATATGGCCCAGCATGTCGGCGGCCATGTCCACCCGGTGCATCCGCACCAGCGTCGGCTTGTCGGCGGCGATCTTGCCCTTGGCCAGCACCACGTGCTCGGTGCCGTCCAGCACATTGCGGTAGATGACCATCCGGAAGCGGCCGCCGTAGGCCGAGTCGAAGGGCGTCTCCAGCACCCGCTCCACCTGCCGCTCGTTGCGGCGGCGGTAGGCGATCAGATCGGCGATGGCGCCGATCTTCAGGCCGTGCAGTTGTGCAAAGGCGACAAGGTCGGGCAGACGCGCCATCGACCCGTCGTCCTTCATGATCTCGCAGATCACGCCGGCGGCGTTGAGGCCGGCCAGGCGCGAGATGTCGACGGCCGCCTCGGTATGGCCGGCGCGGACCAGGACGCCGCCGTCGCGGGCGACCAGCGGGAAGACGTGACCCGGCGAGACGATGTCGTCGGGCCCCTTGGAGGGGTCGACCGCGACGGCGATGGTGTGGGCCCGGTCGTGGGCGGAAATGCCGGTGGTGACCCCCTCGCGCGCCTCGATCGAGACCGTGAAGGCGGTGCCGTGGCCCGACTGGTTGTCGCTGGCCATGGGCGGCAGGCGCAGCTGGCGGGCGCGTTCGGCGGTGATCGACAGGCAGATCAGGCCGCGGGCGAAGCGGGCCATGAAGTTGATCTGTTCCGGCGTGGCGAACTGCGCCGGAATGATGATGTCGCCCTCGTTCTCGCGGTCCTCGGCGTCAACCAGGATGTAGGGCCGCCCGTTGCGGGCGTCCTCGATGATGTCCTCGATCGGCGAGATCGCCGAGGCGGTGAACTCGTCGTGCGGCGGCGGGGTCCCGGCGGAGGAGACCAGTTGGGGACGCTTCATCGGCCGGCTCGCATGCTGGCGAACTCCATGACCTGGTCGGCGACGGTGGTGAGCTGCCAGGCGTCCTTCGGATCGCGGCATTCGCCGGTGTCGTCGAAGAGGTTCGACGCATTGAGGGCCGCGCCGAACGGCGTCGGCCAGCCCCGCATGGCATGTATGATCGCGCGGACCGCCATCAAGGTCGTGCCGCCCGCCTGGGCGCCGTCGGCGGTGATGATGATGCCCACGGGCTTGCCCTGGAAATAGGGCACAGGGTCGGTGCGGGTGAGCTCAAGCGTGTCCAGCGCGTTCTTCACCACGCCCGAGAGCGAGCCATGATAGCCGGGGGTCGCCAGGATGATCCCGTCGGCTGTGCGCACCGCCTCGCAGAGCTCCACCTGGGCGGGGCTGGGCCCGGCGGGCCCCGGGTTGAAGTGCGGCAGGCGCTCGAGGAACTCGCCGCCATAGAGCTTGGTCTCCGCGCCGGCCGCCGCGGCCGCCCGCAGGGACAAGGCCAGAACCCGCTCGGTGGTCGAACCCTGGCGCGGCGTCCCGCCGATGCCGATGATCCGCGGGGCGCTCATGCGCGGCCGCCCATCGATGCGGACCGGGGCGCGTCTTGGGGGGGATCGTGAGGCACGCTGTCTAACTCCAAGGGTGGATCTTCTCGCCGTCGCGTGGCGACATATCGTCGGACCTGCCGCACATGTAAAGAAAGCCGTCGGGGTCCGCCGGCGCAATGGCCTGCGGACAGGCGGAGGCGACGGCATGGGCAAGGCGAAGTCCCTGGGGTTCTCGAAGGACCGGCTGGCCCGGATCGACCGGTTCCTGCAGGATCGTTACGTGGGCCCCGGCCGACTGCCCTGCGCCCAGTTCCTGCTCGCCCGCGATGGCGAGCTGGTCCACCAGAGCGTGCTGGGCGCCCGCGACGTGGAGCGGGGAACGCCGCTGACCGAGGACACGGTCTTCCGCATCTACTCCATGACCAAGCCGGTCACCTCGGTCGCCCTTATGAGCCTGGTCGAGGAAGGCCTGATCGCGCTGGACGACCCCGTGGCCAAGCACATTCCGTGGTGGGAGGGCCTGGGCGTGTATTCGGCCGGCCTCGCGCCGAACTTTCTGACCACGCCGCCTTCGCGCCCGATGCAGGTGGTCGACCTGCTGCGCCACACCTCGGGGCTGACCTACGGGTTCCAGAACCGGACCAACGTCGACGCCGCCTACCGGAAGCTGGGGGTGGCCGAGGTCCACAGCGCGGGCGACCTGGACGCCATGGTCGCCGATCTCGCGGGGCTCCCGCTGGAGTTCTCGCCGGGCGAGGCCTGGAACTATTCCGTCGCCACCGACGTCTGCGGCTACCTGGTGCAGGCCATCGCCGGCAAGCCGCTTTCGCAGGTGCTGCGCGAGCGGATCTTCGAGCCCCTGAAGATGACCGACACCGGCTTCTTCGTGCGCGACGACCAGCGCGACCGGTTCGCCGCCTGCTACAACGCCACGCCCCAGGGCGGCCTGGCGCTGCAGGACGATCCGCGGACGAGCCCGTTCCTGAAGCCGCCCGTGCTGGAGTCCGGCGGCGGCGGGCTGGTCTCGACGGCGGCGGACTACATGCGCTTCTCCCACATGCTGCTGAACGGCGGCGAGCTGGAGGGCGCGCGGATCCTGGCGCCCAAGACGGTGCGGCTGATGGCCTGCAACCACCTGCCGGGCGGCGCGGACCTGACCGAGATGTCCCGCTCGCTGTTCTCGGAGAGCACCAACGCCGGCGTGGGATTCGGCCTGGGCTTCGCCGTGGTGTTCGATCCGCCGAAGACCCTGATCCCCTGCTCGATGGGCGAGTTCTACTGGGGCGGGGCCGCCTCGACGGCCTTCTGGGTCGATCCGGTGGAGCGGGTCACCGCGGTCCTGATGACCCAGGTCCTGCCGTCGTCGAGCTATCCTATTCGACGGGAGCTTCGGACTTTGACCTACGCCGCCCTGATGGAGACGAACGACCCGCGTCCTGGTGCCTGATCTCCTCGTCGGTGATCGCCTCGCTTTCCTCCATCATCGGCTGGCCGAGGCCGGTGTCCGGCGCGTCCGCGCTGGGCGTGATGTCGAGCATCTTGGCGTTGCGCCAGTCGCCCCAGAGGTAGTAGCCGCCGGCCAGCAGCAAGGTGCTGACGCTGCCGACCGGGAAGCTGAGCCAGATGGCGTCGGCGCCCAGGTGCGGGATCAGGAAGGTGGCCAGCGGCACGCGCACGGCCCACATGGAGATCACCATGGCGAGCAGCGGCGGCCAGACCGCGCCGGTGGCGCGCACGATGCCCGAGAAGACGAACGCCACCCCGATCGGCACGAAGCCCCACAGCACGATGGCATTGATGTGCACGGCGATCGGCAGCGAGGGGCTGTCGGCCTTAAGGAAGGCCTGGAGCACGAAGGGATCGGCCAGATAGATGACCAGGATCGGCAGGCCGCTGAAGAGAATGGCGTAGAGCACGCCCACCCCCGCGATCTTCTCCACCCTGTGCATCAGGCCCGCGCCGACATTCTGGGCCGCCATCGACGAGACCGCGGCCCCCAGCGCCATGGCCGGCATCTGGACATAGGTCCAAAGCTGGGCCGCCGCGCCGAAGGCCGCGGAGGTGTGCACGCCATAGCCATTGACCAGCTTCATCATGGTCACCGCCGCCAGGCTGATGATCAACATCTGCAGGCCCATGGGTACGCCCTTGAAGGTCAGCGACCGGATGATCCCGAGGTCGGGGATCAGGAGCCGCCACTCGGACGGGCGCAGCACCAGGACGGACTTGGACCGGTAGAGATAGGCGATCATGACCGCCAGGGTGATGGTCTGGGAGATCAGGGTGGCGGCGGCGGACCCCGCGATCCCCAGCGCGGGAATCGGCCCCATGCCCATGATCAGCAGGGGATTCAGGGTCACGCCCAGCGCGACCGTCAGCAGCGAGAAATAGAACGGCGTGCGGCTGTCGCCCGCGCCCCGCTGAGCCATCATGACGAAGGAGAAGAAGTACATGAACGGCATGGCCGCGAAGATCACCCGCAGGTAGGCGATCGCGCCGGCCGTGGCTTCGGGGGGCGTGCCCATGGCCGCCAGGATGCGGGGCGTGAGCGCATAGCCCAGCACGCTCAGCGAAACCGACAGCACGATGAAGAAGGTGGTCGAGGCGCCGATCACCTTCTTGGTGAGCAGATCATCACCGGCGCCCACCGCCTGGCCGATCAGAATGTTGGCGGCCATGGAGATGCCGAACACCGCGCCCAGCATCAGGAACAGGATCTGGTTGGCGTTGGAGGTGGCGGTCAGCGCCGCCTCGCCCAGCACGTGGCTGACCCATATGGCGTTGGCCGAGCCGTTCAGCGACTGCAGGATGTTGGTGCCCAGCACCGGCATGGCGAAGGCGATCAGCGTCTTGCCGATCGGTCCGGTGGTCAGGTCCGGCCCGTCCCGCCGTCCCCCCCACCCGTCCGGCGTGTCTGAAGTTGCCGTCACGGCGCTGAAGCTCCCCGGCTCAAGCAGCCGCGTATCCGGGATAGCCTTCAATCCGGCGTCAGGCAAAGCGACGGTTTCTGCAAGCCGCCACAATTCTTCGATTTGGCGGTCGCCAGGCCCTGCCTCCCCCGTTCACGGGGAAGGCAAGGACGAGGAGGGCCTACTTGGCGGCCTTGACCAGTTTCTCGAGGGATTTTTCGAGCCGGGCGAAGCCGGCGGTCATGCAGGCCATCATGGCTTCGGCGTCGGCGCTGGGGCCGCAGGCCGGCTGGGCGCTGGTTTCGCAGGCGCCCCGCACGCAGTCATAGGCCTCGCGCAGGCGCCGCCCGCTGTCCACTTCCTCGGCGATGTACCAGTTCATCAAGTTGGTGGTCATCGGGTCGAACTCGCCCTCGGCGAGGCGCCGGCGGATGCCGCCGAACGGGTCGCTGGAGCCCTCCTTGCGCTCGCCGACCTTCTCGAGGTCGCTGACGTTGGGGTTCGACAGAAGGGCCAGCCGCTCGGCGCTACTCGGATCGGTCTTCTTCTCCACCGCATAGCCGAGCTCGCAGAGGCGGCGGGCGAAGACCTCGCCGTGGCTCTTCTCGCGGGCGGCGACCAGCCGCAGGGTGCAGGCCAGGTCGCAATTGGGGGTCACGTCGGCCCAGGCTTCGAGATAGACGCCGGCGGCGCTCTCGGCGAGCGCAATGGTGTTCAGCAGGCCGATGTAGTCGGGCTTCTGCGTCGTCGCGGAGTTGGTTTCCATGGGTCCCTTCCTTGTCGCCCGGCGTCTGGGCGCCATCGCGGTCCGGTAGAGAACCCCATTATGCGGGCCGTGGCTAGGCCGAGTGGCGCGCGGCTGCCTTGGCTAGGCCGTCCCCCCTTCCCCGCTCACGGAGAAGGGGGGACCATCTTCCGACTACTTCGACGCCTTGGCCAATTTCTCCAGGGACTTCTCAAGCCGGGCGAAGCCGGCGGTCATGCAGGCCATCATCGCCTCGGCGTCGGCGCTGGGTCCGCAGGCCGGCTGAGCGCTGGTCTCGCAAGCCCCGCGCACGCAGTCATAGGCCTCGCGCAACCGACGCAGGCTGTCCATTTCCTCGGCGATGTACCAACTCATCAGGTTCGCCGTCATCGGATCGAACTCGCCCTCGGCGAGCCGGCGACGCATGTCGGCGAACGGGTCGCCGGCGAGGTCCTTGGGGTCGCCGGTCTTCTCGAGGTCGGTGATGTCGGGGTTCGAGAACTTGGCCAACAGCGCCGCGCGGCGCGGATCGGGCTTCTTCTCCACCGCGTAGCCGAGTTCGCAGAGCCGGCGGGCGAAGACCTCGCCATGGCTCTTTTCGCGGGCCGCGACGAACCGCAGGGTGCAAGCGAGGTCCGCGCTGGGCGTCACGTTGGCCCAGGCTTCGAGATAGACGCCGGCGGCGCTCTCGCCGAGCGAGATGTCGTTCAGCAGGGTGATGTACTCGGGCTTCTGCTGCGTTGCGGTGTTGGTTTCCATGGTTCCCTTCCTGTCGCCTGGCGTCCGGGCGCTGTCGCGGTCCGGTAGAGAACCCCATTATGCCAAGTGTGGCTAGGTCACGTGGGGCTTGCCGCGCCTATTCCGTCCAGAGTTCGTGGATGTCGCCCTTGCGGTTGAGCATCCGCACCGCGCGTTTCACGACAGCCAGCAGCCGCTGGCGGCGGGCGTCCTCGTCATAGGTCATGGCGCCCCTGGCCAGGCCCTCCAGCAGGAAGCGGCCGAGGTCGCGGCTGGTCTGGGAGCGCGGATCGGCGCCGGCCTGGGCCAGCGCCCCGAACCGCTCGCCCACCTGGGCGCGGTCGAAGGCGCCCTGGGCGGCGGCCAGGCGTTCGCGCAGCATCGGATCGGTGCGGGCGGCGGCCTCGAGTTCGGCGAACGCCACGAACGGGACCTCGTGCAGCAGGGACCAATAGGCGTCGATCGCCTGTTCGGCGGCGTCGATCCCCGGCGCGGCGGCGGTCGTCGCGGCCTCCTCGAAAAGCCGGGCGCGGGCCAGCTCGATATGGGCGATGGCGGCCTCCACCAGCTCCTCGCGGCTGGCGAAGTGGTAGAGCATGGCGCCGCGGGTCAGCTTGGCGGCATCGGCGATCAGGGCGTTGTTGGCCGCGTGGTAGCCCACCTCGGCGAACAGCCGCATGGCCGCATCCAGGATGCGCGCGCGGGTGCGCAACGACTTGGGTGTCGCCTTGGCGGGATAGCTTCGGGCGTCCATCGGATCCAAGGGGCGGCGACCTGGGGGGGTCTGCACGGGTCGGGCTTCCCTAGCAGGACTGGGGAACCGGGCGCCAGGGGCGCGGCGCCGTTTCGCAAAACCGACATCAAATCGGGGTAGCCAATGCGCGGAATCTAGGCGTTGGGGGCCGAATATGAGCGAAGCCGGACTCCGCCGCTACCGCAGCGTGTTCATCTCCGACGTCCACCTGGGCACCCGGGGCTGCCAGGCCGCGCTGCTGCTGGACTTCATCCGCAACCTGGAATGCGACACCCTCTACCTGGTGGGCGACATCGTCGACGGCTGGAAGATGCGGAGCGGCTGGTACTGGCCACAGGCCCACAACGACGTGGTCCAGAAGCTCCTGCGGCTGGCCCGCCGGGGGGTCTCGGTGATCTATGTGCCCGGCAACCACGACGAGGTGATCCGGGATTTCTGCGGCGTCCACTTCGGCGGGGTGGTGGTGGCCAGGGACGCCATCCACGAGACGGCCGACGGGCGACGCTTCCTGGTCACCCACGGCGACGAGTTCGACGCGGTGGTGCGGCACGCCAAGTGGCTGGCCCTGCTGGGCGACTGGGCCTACGGCGCGCTTCTGGCGTCGAACACCCTGATCAACCGGGTGCGCCGGCGCCTGGGCTTCGGATACTGGAGCTTCTCGGCCTTCGCCAAGACCCGGGTGAAGAAGGCGCTGCAGTTCATCGAGAACTTCGAGCAGGCGGTCGCCGACGAGGCCCGCCGGCGCGGCGTGGACGGGGTGATCTGCGGCCACATCCACAAGGCCGAGATGCGCGACATCGGCGGCATCGCCTACATCAACGACGGCGACTGGGTGGAAAGCTGCACGGCGCTGGTGGAGCACCCGGACGGGCGCCTGGAGATCCTGGAGTGGGCCAAGGCCGCGGCCCGGAGCGCCCAGCCAGACGTCCTGGCCGCGCCGCTGGCGGCGTGATCCACGCTTGATTGACAGGCCCGCGCAACTCGTGACAGTGCCGCTGTCATGAAATCCCCCATGCAAGTCCCGAATCTCCGCGACCGGCAACGGGAAGAGACCCGCGAGCAGATCCTGCGCTCGGTGGGCCACCAGCTGGAAGCCGGCCCGCTGGAGGACCTGAGCTTCGCCGAGATCGCCAAGGACGCTGGCATCGGGGAGCGGACGGTCTATCGCTATTTCCCCACCAAGGAGGCGCTGCTGGGCGCCTTCTGGGCCTGGATGCAGAACCAGGCGGTGGTTCCGCCGGAGCGGACCAAGCCGCCGCATTCGCTGCCGCGCATCCGCGAGGCTATCGCGGCGACCCGCGACACCCACCGGCCGATGCGCATCCTGGTGGCCACCGACGCCTGGGAGCCACAGGTCAACGGGGTCGTGCGCACGCTGACCCGCGTGGTCGCCGAGCTGTCGGCCATGGGCCATGTGGTCGAGGTGATCAGCCCGGACCAGTTCAAGACCTTCCCGCTGCCGACCTATCCGGAGATCAAGGTGGCGATCGGCGTCTACGAGCCCGTGCAGGAGCGGTTCAAGGCCTTCGAGCCGGAAGCCATCCACATCGCCACCGAAGGGCCGATCGGCCTGGCGGCGCGGCGCATCTGCGTGGAGTGGAAGCTGCCGTTCACCACCAGCTACCACACGCGCTTCCCGGAATATGTCTCGGCCCGGCTGCCGCTGCCGCTGGCCGCCGGCTACGCCTACATGCGCTGGTTCCACAAGCCGTCGGGCCGGCTGATGGTGGCGACGCCGACCATGCGTGACGAGCTGTCGGGCCACGGGTTCCGCAACATCTCGGCCTGGTCGCGGGGCGTGGACACCGACTCGTTCCGACCGCGCCGGCCGGGCGACCCGGATATCTTCGAGGGCCTGGCCCGGCCGATCTTCCTCTATGTCGGCCGCGTGGCGGTGGAGAAGAACATCGACGCCTTCCTGGGCCTCGACCTGCCCGGGACCAAGGTGGTGGTGGGCCCCGGCCCGCAGAAGGACGAACTGGCCGCCAAGCATCCGGACGTCCGGTTCACCGGCTCGAAGTCGGGTGAGGAGCTGGCGGCGCATTTCGCCTGCGCCGACGTCTTCGTCTTCCCCTCACTCACCGACACCTTCGGCCTGGTGATCCTGGAGGCCATGGCCTCGGGCACGCCGGTCGCCGCCTATCCGGCGCCCGGACCCATCGACATCATCCCCAACTCCGGGGCCGGCGTGCTGGCGGCCAGCGCCACCGAGGGCCTGCGCGAGGCCTGCCTGGACGCGCTGAAGCTCGACCGCAAGCAGGTGCGGAGCTTCGCCGAGCGGTTCTCGTGGCGGGCCTGCGCCGAGGACTTCGTGCGTAACCTGCAGCCCTATCCGGAGCCCGAGAAGACCCGCTTCTGGCGGCGCCTGCGCAGGTTCGCCCGGGTGCGCCGCCGCCGGCCCGAAGCCGCCTGATCCGAAACATGGTTCGTCGAGGACAGAGCGCCCGGGCGGCGACGCTGGGGCTGGCGATGGCGCTGCTTCCGGCCCTGGCCATGGCCGCTGAAGCGTCGGGGGCGGCCGAGCTGAGCCCGCTGGTCGTGGTCGGCACGACCCCGCTGGCGGGATCCGGCGTCGAGGCCGACAAGCTGGCGGGATCCACCGAGACGATCACCACGGCGGACCTGCGGCGCCGCGGCTCGCTGGCGGTCACCGATGTGCTGGAGCAGCGGACGGCCGGCCTCAGTGTCTCCGACGCCCAGGGCAACGGCTTCGCGCGCGACATCAACTACCGGGGCTTCGCCGCCTCGCCGCTGCAGGGCGCGGCGCAGGGGCTGGCGGTCTACATGGGCGGCGTGCGGCTGAACGAGGCGTTCGGCGACACGGTCAACTGGGACCTGATCCCGGAGGTCGCGGTCTCGCGGATCGACCTGGTCACCGGCGATCCGGCGTTCGGCCTCAACGCGCTGGGCGGCGCGCTCAGCCTGACCATGAAGACCGGCCGCGACGCGCCGGGCGGCGCGGCCGGCGTGCAGGGCGGCTCGTTCGGGCAGCGCTTCGGTTCGGTCGAGTACGGCGCGGCCCGGGGCGCGTTCAGCGCCTATGTCGCGGCCGACGGCGGGCGCGAGGATGGCTGGCGGCGGCAGTCGTCATCGCGCCTGGGGCGGGCCTATGGCGACTTCGGCTGGCGGGGGGAGCGGGGCGAGATGCACCTGGTCCTGGCCGGCGGCCAGGTGAAGCTCGGCGTGGTGGGGCCGACGCCGATCGACCTGCTGGCGCGGGACCGGCGCGCGGTGTTCACCTATCCGCAGACCACCCGCGACCGGAACCGGCTGGCGGCGCTGAACGGATCCTACAGGCTGTCGGAAGTCTGGTCGCTGCAGGGCGTGGCCTATGGGCGGACCTTCAAACAGCGCCACATCGACGGCAACGGCGGCGACTTCGAGGGCTGTTCGCGCCAGCCGGCCAGTCCGCTGTTCGGCACCCTGTGCATCGAGGACGACGACTTCCCGGCCGCCATCCGCCCGCCGGCGGCGGCCTTCCAGGTGCTGGGCCAGGACGGACGCGCGGTGGGCTGCCCGCCGCTGGTCGCCGGCCAGAACCGCCGGTGCAACGGCATCCCCTACGGCACGGTCGATCACACGAGGACCCGAGCGCGGACCGGAGGGTTCTCGCTGCAGGCGGTGAGCACCGCGCCGCTGGCCGGCCGCGTCAACGTCTTCGCCCTGGGCGCCAGCTATGAGCGCCGCCGGGTCAGGTTCTCGGCCGACAGCACGCTCGGGATCATCTTCCCCGACCTCAGCGTACGCACGACCGGTGACATCCCGGGAGTCGGCCAGGTGATCCGCACGGCGGGCGCCATCGCCTACAACCCGGTCGAACTGCGCGCCCGAACCAGCATCGGCGGGCTCTACGCCACCGACACCCTGGACCTGACCCGGCGGCTGTTCCTGACGCTCAGCGCCCGGCTGAATTCGCAGCACATCACCACCGCCGACCAGACCGGGACCAGTCCGGACCTCAACGGCCGCCACCGTTTCACGCGGCTCAACCCGGCGGCGGGCCTGGCCTGGAAGGTCACGGACGGGGTCACCGTCTACGGCGGCTATGCCCAGACCAACCGCGCCCCGACGCCGCTGGAGCTGTCCTGCAGCGACCCGTTGCGGCCCTGCCTGCTGGAGAACGCCCTGGTCGCCGACCCGCCGCTGAGGCAGGTGGTCAGCACCACCTGGCAGGGCGGCCTGCGCGGCGCCGCGCCGGCCGGCGACGGGTGCCTTTCCTGGTCGCTCGCGCTGTACCGCAGCGACAACGACAACGACATCATCGCCCTGGCCAGCGCGCTCACCGGCCGCGGGTATTTCGCCAACGTCCCGCGCACGCGCCGGCAAGGCGTCGAGGCCGAGGTCGCCTGGCGCGCGGAGCGCTGGAGCGCCTACGCCTCGGCGAGCCATGTGGCGGCGACCTACCGGTTCGCGGGGGACCTGCCTTCGCCCAACAGCCCGTTCGCCGGCGACGACGGCAATGTCCAGGTCACCCCGGGCGACCGGATCGGCGGGATTCCGGCCGGGCGGTTCAAGGCCGGCGCGGAGGCGATGCTGACGCCGCGCCTGACCCTGGGGGCCGACGTGCTGGGCGTCAGCGCCCAACCTCGCTCGGGCGACGAGGCCGGCCAGGACACGAGGCTCGCGGGCTACTGGACGGCCAGCGCCCACGCCAGCCTGGCCGTGGGCCACGGGATCGAGCTGTTCGGCCGCGTCGACAACCTGTTCAACCGCCGCTACGCGACCTTCGGGACCTATTTCGAGACCGACGCCCTGGCCAATGTGGTTCCGTCGCCCCTGCCGGCCGGCGCCGATCCGTTGACCGACACACCCGCCGCGCCCCGGCGTTTCCAGCTCGGCGTCCGGGCGCGCTGGTAGGCGCTCAGATCTTCGGGCGGGCGACCAGCTGCTCGCCGGTCATGGCGTAGTGCACCAGTTCGGCGATGTTGGTGGCGTGGTCGCCGATGCGCTCGAGGTTCTTGGCGACGAACAACAGGTGCGTCGACGACGCGATCAGGCGCGCGTCGCCCATCATGTAGGTGAGCAGTTCCCGGAACACGCTCTCGTAGTCCTCGTCGACCTCGCGGTCTCGGGTCCAGACCTCGGTGGCGCGGACCAGATCGTCCTCGGCGTAGGCCGTCAGCGCCAGCCGCAGCCGCTGGGAGACCAGCAGGCCCATGCGCTCGATGGGCCGCAGCATCGGGCCCGGCAGCTCCATGTCGGCCAGCACGATGGCGCGCTTGGCGATATTCTTGGCCAGGTCCCCGCAGCGTTCCAGGTTGCCGGCCATCTTCATGGCGGCGACCGAGCGGCGCAGGTCGATGGCCACCGGCTGGCGGCGCGCCATCATGCTGACGGCGGCCTCCTCGATCTGGATCTCGAGTTCGTCGAGGGTGCGGTCGCGCTCCACCACCGCCTGGGCCAGGTCTGCGTCGCGGGTGATCAGCGCCTGCACGGCGTCGGCGGTCTCGGACGCGGCCAGGGCGCCCAGGCGCGCGATCAGCCCCGAGAGCGCGGCGAGGTCGTCGTCGAAGGCCTTTACGGTGTGTTCCATGACGCCCTCTTCAGCCGAAGCGGCCGGTGATGTAGTCCGACGTCCGGCGCGTGGCCGGGCGGGTGAACACCTGGTTGGTGGGGCCGAACTCCACCAGCTCGCCCAGGTACATGAACCCGGTGTAGTCGGAGACCCGCGCGGCCTGGCCCAGGTTATGGGTGACGATGACGATGGTGTGGTCGGCCTTGAGCTGGGTCACCGTCTCTTCCAGCTTGGCGCTGGAGATCGGGTCGAGCGCGGAAGTCGGCTCGTCGAGGAGCAAGACCTCGGGCCGCACGGCCACGCCGCGGGCGACGCACAGGCGCTGCTGCTGGCCGCCGGAGAGGCCGAGGCCCGGACCCTTGAGGTTGTCCTTCACCTCGTTCCAGAGGGCGGCGCGGGTCAGCGCGTCCTGGACGCGGACGTCCATGTCGGCCTTGGAAAGGGTCTCGTAGAGCCGCACGCCGAAGGCCACGTTGTCATAGACCGACATCGGGAAGGGCGTCGGCTTCTGGAAGACCATGCCGACCCGGGCGCGCAGGCGGGCCAGGTCCTTGGAGGCCAGGATGTTCTCGCCGTCGAGGATGATCTCGCCCTCGGCCTTCTGCCCCGGATAGAGCGCGTACATCCGGTTCAGCGTCCGCAGCAGGGTGGACTTGCCGCAGCCGGACGGGCCGATCAGGGCGGTGACCTGGTTCTTCACGAAGGGGATCGAGACACTCTTGAGCGCCGGCGAGCCGCCGTAGAAGAAGTTGAGGTTGCGGACGTCGACCTTGACCGGAGCGTCGCCGACGGAGGCGATGCTGGTCTCGAAGCCCTCGGTGGGATTGAGTGTGTTCATGACCGGCGCTGCTCCTTAGCCACGATGCGCGCGAGGATGGTGACCGCCAGCACGAAGGCCGCGATCAACAGGGCGCCCGCCCAGGCCAGGCGACGCCAGTCGTCGTAGGCGCTGAGCGCGAAGTTGAAGATGACCACGGGAAGGTTGGCCGTGGCGTGCCGGAGATCCAGCGAGAAGAACTGATTGTTGAGGGCGGTGAACAGCAAGGGCGCGGTCTCGCCGCTGATCCGCGCGAAGGCCAGCAGCGCCCCGGTGAGGATGCCGCTGGTCCCCGAGCGCCACAGGATGCTGCGGATCACCAGCGAGAGCGGCGCACCCAGCGCCACGCCGGCCTCGCGCAGTGTCGCGGCCTGCAGCAGCAGCACGTCCTCGGTGGTCCGCATGATCACCGGGGCGGCCAGCAGCGCCAGCGCCACGGAGCCGGCGAAGCCCGAGAAGCCCTTCATCGGGGCCACCAGGATCTCGTAGACGAACAGGCCCACCAGGATCGACGGCGCGGAGAGCAGCACGTCGTTGATGAACCGCACGACCGAGCCGTAGAGCGAGCGGCCGCCGTATTCCGCGAGCCAGGTCCCGCCCAGCACGCCGACCACCAACGCGATTGCCATGGCCAGGCCGCACATCATCAGCGAGCCCACGATGGCGTTGGCGAGGCCCCCGCGCGAGCCCGGGGCCGGCGTCGAGAGGGTGAAGATGTCAAGGTTCAGGCCGCCGACCCCCTGGCTCAACAGCGACCAGAGGATCGCGGCCAGGGCCACGAGGGCGACCACCGTGACCACGACGCAGAAGGCTTCGAAGACCACATTGGTCAGCTTGCGGCGGGCGACCTTGGATGCGGAAGCTGTCACAGCCGGGCTCCTGGGGTGCGCAGCAGCAGGCGGGCGAGGCCCAGCACCGCGAAGGTGATCACGAAGAGCACCAGGCCCAGCGCGATCAGGGCCGAGGCGTGCACCGGACTGGTGGCCTCGGTGAACTCGTTGGCGATGGTGGACGCGATCGTCGAGCCGCTATCGAACATCGACTTGGGGAAGCCGTGCGAATTGCCGATGATAAAGGTCACCGCCATGGTCTCGCCGAGCGCGCGGCCCAGGCCCAGCATCACCGCGCCGATGGCGCCGGTGCGCACGTAGGGCAGCGTCACCGAGGTGACCACCTCGGCGGTGGTGGCGCCCAGGCCGTAGGCGCTCTCGCGCACACCGGGCGGCACCGTCAGCAGCAGCTCGCGCAGGGTGGCGGCCATGAACGGCAGGATCATGATGGCCAGGATGATCGAGGCCGACAGGATGCCCGAACCGTTGGGGATTCCGACGGTCAGCTTCTCGAGCAGGGATCCGGGCGTGGCCGCCATCATCAGCGGCAGCTGGACATACTTCGAGAACAGCGGGGCGAACACGAAGAGGCCCCACATGCCGTAGACGATCGAGGGAATGCCGGCGAGCAGCTCCACCGCCGTACCGATCGGCCGGCGCAGCGGGGCGGGGCAAAGCTCGGTGAGGAAGAAGGCCACCCCGCCGGCGATCGGCAGGGCGATGACCAGGGCGAGCGTCGAGGTGACCAGGGTGCCTACCACGGGGCCGGCGGCGCCGTAGACGTCGGTCACCGGGTTCCATTCAGCGCTGGTCAGGAAGCCGAAGCCGAACTGTTTCAGGGCCGGCCAGCCACCAATGACCAGCGAGACAATCAGGCCGCCAAGGGCCGCCAGCAGGGCAGTGGCCGCGGCGAAGCAGAGGCCTTCGAACACCTTGGCCACGGCCGCGCCGCGAGGCGAGGCGCGACGGGAGCCCGCGGCGGACGATAGGGCGGCGTCAGTCATGTTGTTACGCTGATCCGTGTGGGCGCAAGGAGGTCCCGCCGCCGGCCGGGGCCGGCGGCGGGATGGTTTCCGCTAGCGGTAGATCGGCTTGCCGTCCGGCCCGACGATCTTGGACCAGGACTTGCGGATCAGGTCCTTCACCGCGGGCGGCAGGGGGACGTAGTCCAGCTGGCCGGCGGCGGCGTCGCCGTTCTTGTAGGCCCAGTCGAAGAAGGCCAGGACTTCGCGGCCGTCAGCGGGCTTGGCCTGCTTGGTGTGCACCAGGATGAAGGTGGCGCCGGTGATCGGCCAGGCGTTCGGGGCGGCCTGGTCGAGCAGCAGCAGGTAGAAGCCGGGGGCGGACGCCCACTTGGCGCCGGCCGCGGCCGCCGCGAAATTCTCGGCGGTCGGGGAGACGAACTTGCCGGCCTTGTTCTGCAGCTGAGCGTAGGTCATGCCGTTCTGCTTGGCGTAGGCGTATTCCACATAGCCGATGGCGCCCGGTGTCTGCTTGACGAAGGCGGCGACGCCGTCGTTGCCCTTGCCGCCGAGACCCGTCGGCCACGACACCGCGTCGTTGGCGCCCACGTCGCTCGCCCAGTGGGCGGCCTTCATGGTCAGGTAGGTGGTGAACAGGAAGGTGGTGCCCGAGCCATCCGAACGGTGGACGACGGTGATCGGCAGGGCCGGCAGGGTCATGCCGGGGTTGGTCTTGGCCAGCAGCGGGTCGTTCCACTTCTTGATCACGCCGCGATAGATGTCGGCAATCTGCGGACCGGTCAGCTTGATCGCGCCCGGCTTGACGCCCGGCAGGTTCATCACGGGGACCACGCCGCCGATGACGGTGGGGAACATGGCCAGGCCGCCGGCGGCCAGGTCGTCGGGCTTCAGCGGCTTGTCGCTGGCCCCGAAATCCACGGTCGAGGCGTTGATCTGCTTGATCCCGCCGCCCGAGCCGATCGCCTGATAGTTCAGGCTGACGCCGCTCTGGGCCTTATACATCTCCGCCCATTTCGCATAGACGGGCGCGGGGAATGTCGCGCCCGCGCCGGAGATCGTTCCAGCCGCATTGGCCATCGTGGCCCCGGCGACGATCAGGGCGGCGCCGAAGGCGGCTCCCAATTGCTTCAACATGGTCTTCTCCTGAATTGAGCGCCCCATCCACGTCGCTCTCGTCCGGGGCCATAGCCGCCGAGGTTCGCAGTTTTGTGACACTGGCGCTTTCGCCTGCGCCGCCTCGGACCAAGCCTCGGTTTACCCCCGATTAGCCGCAGACCGTCACGCAGCTGTCATCCGAGTGTCGGCAGGCCGTCACACGGCGCCGCTACACGGCGCCTGGGAGATGGGGGCGCCAGTCAGTGAAGCCCCCGCCCCAGTGAATCAACGAGCCGGGGATAAAGACTATGAACCTTCCGACGAGGGGCCTTGGACGCCGCGCCGCGCGCGCCGCGCTCATCACGCTGTTGCTGTCGACCACGGCCACCACCGCGCTGGCCGCCGCCAGGCACAAGGCCCATCCGGCCAAGGCCGCGCCGGCCCGCGACGCCAAGTACGAGGCCCTGCAGGCCCAGATCGACGAGATGCGCGCGCAGATGGCGCAGATGCAGCAGATGCGCAACGAGCAGGGCGAGGCCCGCGTCGCCACCCTGCAGCAGCAGCTCGACACGGTGAACCAGCAGCTGGCCGACCTGAAGTCCGCCCAGACCGCCGACGCCTCGGACATCATCACCCTGAAGGCCCCGCCGGTGACCGCCAGCCTGCCCAACGGCAAGCCCGCCCTGGCCTCGGCCGACAAGCGGTTCACGGCCAACGTCAAGGCGATCGTCATGTTCGACGCCGCCAAGTACGACCAGAAGCACAACCTGCCGGCCGCCGTCACCAACCGCGACCTGAACGACGGCACCAACTTCCGCCGCGCCCGCTTCGGCATCGACGGCAAGCTGTTCACCGACTTCGACTACGCCCTGATCTATGAATTCGGCGGCTCGGGCACGGAAGACGCCGGCCACATCCAGGAAGCCTGGATCCAGTACACCGGCCTGAAGCCCTTCCGCATCAAGGTCGGTGCCTTCGAACCCAACATCGGCCTGGCGGCGGCGGTTTCCACCAGCCAGATGCCGCTGATGGAACGCCCGGCACCCGCCGAAGTGGCCCGCAACATCGCCGCCGGCGACAGCCGCAGCGCCATCCAGGTGGCCACCAACGGCATCTGGGGCGACGGCGACAGCGGCGTCGCGGTGCGTTACCTGGTCACCGGCGCGCTCACTGGCAACACGGTCAGCACGGTCAATTCCGCCGGCGGCTTCGCGACCCAGCCGCTGGACGAGCAGACCGGGATCATCGGGCGGTTCGCCATCGCGCCCTTCGACTCCACCAACTGGCAGCTGCACCTGGGCGTCAACGGCCAGTTCGCGACCCAGCCGAACGACTCCGGCGTCGCCAACAACGCCAGCCGCTATCCGATCCAGCTGCGCGACCGCCCGGAACTGCGTGTCGACGGCACGCGCCTGGTGGACACCGGCGGCATCGACGCCAAGAGCGCCTCGGTGCTCGGCTTCGAGGCGGCCGGCCAGATGCAGAACTTCCTGATCGAGAGCGAGTACTTCAAATACAAGATCAAGCGCCGCAACGCCGGCGCGGCCCGCCCGAGCGATCCGGATTTCGACGGCTGGTACGTGATGGGCACCTGGGTGCTGACGGGCGAGACCCGGCCATACAACGCCGCTGAAGGTCGCTTTGACGCGCCGAAGATGGCCTACAACTTCAACCCCGCCGCCGGCACCTGGGGCGCGTTCGAAGTGGCCGCGCGCTACTCCGACCTGAACCTGAACTACCACGACTGCGGCGCCGGCCGGGCCATCCCCGCCTCGCCCGCCGCCTGCTTCGACGCCGTCCGCGGCGGCGAGCAGAAAATCTCCACCATCGGCGTCAACTGGTACCTGAACCCCGACATCCGCATCATGCTCGATTACCTGCATGTGGACGTGAACCGCTTCAACGCGGCGGGCGTGCAGGTCGGCCAGAAGTACAACGCCCTGGCCATGCGCGGACAGTTCAACTTCTAGACCCTTATCCCCCGCAGACCCTCAGCGCCGCCGCGGCCTCCCCCGCGGCGGCGTTTTCTTGCGTGGAGTGGGGAAGCCACGCCGCGACTTTGCTCCCCTTCGGGGGAGGAACAGGTTAGCCGCGCGGTCACATCAGGCGGCTGCGCATGGCCTGGGACAGGAGGTCGATCAGGGTGACGGCCACGATGATCACGATCACGATGGCCGACAGGCGGTGGTAGTCGAAGGCGTTCATGGTCTCGAACAGCAGTTGTCCGATGCCGCCGGCGCCGATCAGGCCGAGCACCGTGGCCGAGCGGGAATTGGATTCGAAGCGGTAGAGCGCATAGGATGTCCAGTGCGGCGCGACCTGCGGGATGACGCCCCAGACGATCTCGTGCAGGCGGTTGGCCCCGGTGGCGCGGACGCCCTCGACCGGCCCCTTGTCGATGGATTCCACGGCTTCCGAGAACAGCTTGGCCAGCACCGCGCCGGTGTTGATGGCCAGCGCCATGACGCCGGCGAACGGGCCCAGCCCCACGGCCACCAGGAACAGGGTGCCCAGAACCAGGTCGGGGATCGAGCGCAACAGGTTCATCAGGAGCCGCATGGGCTGCTGGATCCAGGCCGGCGAGACGTTCTTGGCGCAGGCCAGGCCGAAGGGCACGGCGATGATCACCGCCAGGAAGGTGCCCCACATGGCGATCTGCACGGTGAGCCACATCTTGTCGACGTAGAGCCGCCAGTCGGTGAAGTCGGGTTTCAGCAGTTCCGCGCCGTACTGGCGCATGTTCTCGGAGTTGGTGAAGAGCTTGGCGAAGTGGTCCATCTCCACCGGCTTGAAGGCGACCAGCAGCAGGACCAGCACCGCGCCCCAGACCAGCAGGTCGGGCGCGCGCTGGGCCATCGAGCGGCTGGGCGGCGCGGGGACGTCCGCCGAAAGGGCCGGCGCGGCGCTCATCAGACGTCGGGCTCCTTGGCGCGCTTCTGGGCGGCGGCGGCGTGGATCTTGTCGAAGGCGGCCTGGGCCTTGGCGATCCTGGCCTTATCGCCGCCGCGGCGGGCCTCGGCCAGGTCCTCGGAGGCCTCCATCTCGCGGATCGGGTCGAGGTAGGAATTGTCGGCCGGCTTGAAACCGCCATAGGCCAGGCCCTTCAACACCTCGCGCTGCTTGTCGGCCGTGGGGCCCGCACCCGTGCCGTAGGTCAGGAAGAACCGGCGCATCTTCTCCTTGATCGCCGGGTCCACGTCCTTGCGCGCGACGATGGAGGACTCCGGCAGCGGCGGGGACGACCAGATGACCTCGATCTGGGCGGCGAGCTTGGGCTGCTCGCGGGCGAAGAACAGCACGCCCACGGAATTGTTGGTGGCGACGTCCAGGAGGCCGTTGGCGATCGAGAAGGCGTTGGCCTGGTGGCTGGCCGAACGGACCGCCTTGAAACACTTGGAGGGCTCGATGCCGCGGGGTGTGAAGAGGTAGGCCATGGGGGCCAGGGTGCCCGAGGTGGACTTGGCGTCGCCGATCCCGAAGGCGTAGCGCTGGCCGCAGGCCAGCACCTTGTCGAGCGTGATTCCCCGGCCCTTCTTGACGATCAGCACGGACTTGTAGGTGGCGTCGCCGCCCGCGTCGATGACCCGGCCCAGCACCTCGGCGTCGGCGCGGTTGACCGCCTCCAGCGCCGGCAGGGCGGAGAACCAGCCCACCTGCACCTGGTTGAAGCGCATCGCCTCGATCAGCGAGGTGTAGTTGGTCGCGAAATAGGGCTTCACCTTGATCCCGATCTGGGCGGACATGTCGTCCAGCAGCGGCTGCCAGAGCGGGGCCATCGAGGCCTGGTTCTCGGCCGACAGGATCGAGAAGACCAGTTCCTTGGGCTGGGCCTGGGCCGCCGGCTTCTCCCCGCAGGCGGCGAGCGCCAGGAGGGCCGAGAGCCCCAGGGCGCTCAGGGTTCTGCGCGCAATCATGTGGGGGCTCCTTCCCAGAAGACGTCTTCGAATTCCGGACCGTAGATGTCGATGAGCTGCTCGTTCTTCAGCAGGCTGGCCGGGCCGTCGTAGGCGACGCGGCCGGCCTTGAGCGCCACCACGCGGCGGCAGTAGCGGAGCGCATAGTCCACCTGGTGCAGGGTGACGATGACCGTCAGCCCGTCCTGACTGTTGAGGTCTCGCAGGGACTCCATGACCTTGCGCGCGGCCACCGGGTCGAGCGAGGCCACCGGTTCGTCGGCCAGGATGATCTTGGCCTTCTGGACGAGCGCGCGCGCGATGGCGGCGCGTTGCTGCTGGCCGCCGGAGAGCGTGTTGGCCCGCTGGGCCGCGTAGTCGGCCACGCCCACCCGGGCCAGCGCCGCCATGACCGCCAGCCGGGTCTCTTCCGGCCACAGGCCCAGGACGCCGCGCCAGGGGCTGATCCGGCCGAGCGAGCCCAGCGCGACGTTGCTGAACAGGCTGAGCCGGCCGACCAGGTTGAACTGCTGGAAGATGAAGCCGATGCGGGTGCGGATCTGGCGCACCTTGCCGCTGATCCGGCCGTTCTCCTGCACCGGGCCGCCGAACGCCTCGATCCGCCCATCGCCGGGGTCGATCGCCTGCAGGCCGGATATGGAGCGCAGCAATGTGGACTTGCCCGAGCCGGACGGGCCGATCAGGGCGATCATCTCGCCCTTGCTCACGTCCAGCGAAACGCCGGCCAGGGCCTGGCGCGGGCCGAAGCTCTTGGACACGTTCCGGATCGACAGAACGGCGGCGTCTGGCATGGACGGCTGGGCTTCCCCGGTGCGCGCGAGGCCGGGCCCCGCCTTCCGCTTCATGGCACGGCTGGCCGCGTCCGGTCTACCGCGCGCGGCCTGTGGATATCCCGCCTGACTTTCCTGCGGATTGAACGCTTTACATTGGGGTTCGCAGACCCTATTTGGCGCGCTCCGGCGGACCCGATGTCCTGAAAAGCGCTGCTAACGCCGGATTGGGTTCAACTATCCGTTGGGGGTTACGTGAATTGCACACGTATCATACGCCCCTGGACCTGGTCCGTGATCGTCTGCCGGAACGTCCCGTCGCCCTTGCGCGACCGGATGCGGTAGCGACAGCGGCGCGCTGGTTCCAGGACAAGTTCAAGGGCGACGTCTTTTACGCGGTGAAGGCCAATCCTTCGCCCTGGGTCATCGAGACCCTCGCGGCCAATGGCGTCCTGTCTTTCGATGTGGCCTCGATCCCCGAGATCGAGCTGGTGGCCGCGCACGCGCCGGGCGCCCGCATGGCCTTCATGCACCCGGTCAAGAGCCGCCATGCCATCGCCAAGGCCTATCGCGACCATGGGGTGACGACCTTCGCGCTCGACACCCATGAAGAGCTGGCCAAGATCCTCGAAGCCACCGGCGGGGCCAGCGACCTGACCCTGATCGTGCGCCTGGCGGTCTCCGCCGAGGGCGCGGCCTATTCGCTGTCCGGCAAGTTCGGCGTGGAGACCCACGAGGCCTCCGCCCTGCTGCTGGCCGCGCGCCAGGCGACGACGGGCCGGACGGGCGTCTCCTTCCATGTGGGCAGCCAGTGCATGCGCCCCACCGCCTTCCAGGCGGCCATGGCCCAGGCCAACCGCGCCATCGTGCGGGCCGGCGTGCTGGTCGACATCGTCGACGTCGGCGGCGGCTTCCCGTCGATCTATCCCGGCATGGTCCCGCCGGACATGGCCGACTATCTGGACTCCATCGACCGCGGCTTCGCCGACATGAGCGTCCACGAGGACACCGAGCTGTGGTGCGAGCCCGGTCGGGCGCTGGTGGCGGAAGCCTCCTCGATCCTCACCAAGGTCGAGCTGAAGAAGGGCGACGCGCTCTATCTCAACGACGGCAGCTACGGCAGCCTGTTCGACGCGGCCCACACCAAGTGGCCGTTCCCGGTGAAGCTGTTCCGCAACGAGGACGGCGTCGCCTCGGAAGTGGAAGGACCGCTCCGGCCCTTTCGCTTCTACGGTCCGACCTGCGACAGCCTCGACCACATGCCGGGCCCGTTCTGGCTGCCGGAAGACATCCGCGAGGGCGACTACGTCGAGATCGGCATGCTGGGCGCCTATGGCGTGGCCATGAACACCCGCTTCAACGGCTATGGCGACGCGGAAACCGTCGTCGTCGAGGACGCCCCCATGGCCTCGATGTTCGGCCTGGCCGGCCGCATGATCCGCCTGCCCCGCGAACAGCAGGACGAGGACCGCAAGGTCGTCGTGCGCTTCTCCCGGCCGAAGGGCCGCGCCGGCAAGAGCCGCCGCAAGCGGTAACGGCTGTCACGTTTCACGTGCTAGAGGCGCGGCCGGTCGCTCCGTCCCGGTCGCGCCTGATCTATGGACGGGCGCTCAAACTCCGAAGGACACGAGAGAATGAACGCTGACGTTCAGAAGACCAACCGCAAGGCCGAGCTGCTGGCCAACACCGTCGAGCACGTGGCGATCGACGCCTATGACGCGCGCCCGGTGATCGACGCCATGCGCAAGATGAGCTTCACCAGCCGCGACACCGCGCGCGCCGCCGACATCCTGTCCATGGCGCTCGAGGATGTGGGCTGCTCCACCTGGCTGACGCTGGCCGGCTCCACCAGCGCCGGCGGCTGCATGCACATCTACCGCGACATGGTGAAGTA
>CANJXI010000051.1 GCA_947478785.1 Caulobacteraceae bacterium | reverse complement strand
CGAAGCCGAGGCTTGGGAAATGGCCGTCGGCGAAAGCCTCGACGACGAGGAACTCGTCGACAGCTTCACCACCGAGGCCCTCGACGCCCAGGTCGAGCGCATCCGCAAGTCCATCGGCCTCGGCAAGCCAGCGCCGGCGCCCGAGCCCGGACCGGACCGCGTCCCCCCGCCCATCGACGACGAGTGCTGGCGAAGCTCCGCCTGACAAACGTCCGCTCTTCCCCGCGAAAGCGGGGACCCAGGCTTTTTCGTAGCTGAGCCTGGATTGGCGATGGCTTGCGAAGCCAGGCCTCGGAAACACAAAAACGCCTGGGTCCCCGCTTTCGCGGGGAAGAGCGGGGCTATGGCTCGTCCTCCCCCCGCTGGGGCCCCGCTGGGAGAGGTGGCGTTTCGGACACCGTGAGAAACGACGGAGGGGGCTCCCCGCGTCCGCTTGCGCGGAACCCGAGATGACACCGGCGTGGTGTGCGCGCCGCCCCTACGCCAGGCTTTCCCCGGCCTTGTGAGCCGCGTGCCCGCCGCTCGGCGGCGAGATCGCAGCCGGCGCCGCGCCGGCCCCCAGCCGGTCGATCAGGTGGTCGCCCACCCGCAGCGCATTGGCCACCGTCGTCAGGGTCGGGTTCACCGCATTGGCCGAGGCGAAGAAGCTGGTGTCGACCACATAGAGGTTGTCCAGCTCATGGGCCTTGCAGTCGGGGTCCAGCACCGAGGCCTTCGGATCGCTCCCGAACCGGGTGGTGCCGCACTGGTGGGCGGTGCCGTAGAGCGGCAGCAGGGAATCGAACTGGAAGTGGTGCTGCGAGATCGGGTGGGCGTGGTCGACGAAACCGTCCAGCGACTCCCGCAACAGCTTCACCAGCCGCTCGTGGCCGTCGAGGTTGCCGAACTCGTATTCCAGCGAGATCCGGCCGTCGGGATTGAGCCGCACCCGGTTCTCCGGCCGCGGCAGGTCCTCGGAGATCACCAGCATCGACAGCATCCGCTCGGCCGCCGCGCTCGCCAGGCCGTCGGGCACCAGGGCCGGCGGCAGCCAGTCCTCGACCTGCCCCTCCAGCGTCTGGCCGGACATGTATTCCAATAGCTGGATATGGCCCATCGGCAGGTCGTAGCCGCCGGCCGGATCGCCCCAGTAGAAATCGTTGACCGCCAGCGTCTTGGGGAAGGTCACGTCCTGGTGCCTGGCCGTCAGCGACACCATCGCGGTCGAATTGTGGAACATGTAGTTGCGGCCCACCTGGTCGGAGCCGTTGGCCAGGCCCGCCGGATGGGCGGCGCTGGCCGAGGCCTGCAGCAGGACGGCGGTGTTGGCGGCGCCGGCGGCGACCACCACGATGTCGCCGCTCCAGACCTCTTCGCCATGCTCGGTGTGGCAGACCACGCTGGTCACCGTCCGGCCGGTGGGATCGGTCTCCAGCCGGAGCGCCTTCCTGCCCGTCAGCAGGGTCACGTTGGGCAGGTCCATCAAGGGCTCGATCGCCAGCGACCGCGCATCGGACTTGGCCTTCAGCAGGCAGGGGTAGCCGCCGCAGGTCTTGCACTTGATACAGGTGGAGGTGACCGGGTGGGCCTGGTCGAGCTTGATGCCGAGCGGCAGCGAGAACGGCCGCCAGCCCTTCGATTCCCAATGGCCCTTCAGCGCCGCCACCCCCGGATCGTGGTGCACGGCGGCGTAAGCGTAGGGCGGCTCGTTTCCCTCCTCGGTAGGATCCTCGCCGCGCGCGCCATGCACCTGCCAGAGCCCCTCGGCCTCGGCGTAGTAGGGCGCCATGTCCACAAGGCTGATCGGCCAGGCCGGCGAGATCCCGCCCGCGTGCTTCACCTTGGTGAAGTCGCGCCCGCGCATCCGCATCAGCGCCGCGCCATAGAAGCTGGTGTTGCCGCCGACCCAATAGTGGGTGTTGGGCGTGAAGGCGTGGCCGTGACGATCGTACCACTTCTCCTGGGTGCGGTAGCGGCGCTGGATGAACACCGCCTTGGGGTCCCAGTTCTCCGCCTCGCGGGGCAGGTGCTCGCCCCGCTCCAGGATCAGGATCGACTTGCCGGTGGGCGCCAGCCGCTGCGCCAGCGTCGCCCCGCCGGCGCCGGAGCCCACGATGACGATGTCGAAGGGGTTGGCCACGGGCTAGTCCTCCAGGTGGTACCGGGCCGAGGCGCGCATCAGGATCGCCCGCACTAGGCCGGCCGGCAGGTAACGCATCAGTCCGGCCGCCAGCGCATTATACCAGCCCGGGATCACCACCACGCGCCCGGTGTCGTTGGCGCGGAGCGCCGCCTCGACCACGGCTTCCGGCGTCTGGAACAGCCTGCGGGGCGAGGCGTCCATTGCCACGCTGGTGCCGTTGGCCTGCGCAAACTCGGTCTGGGTGAAGCCGGGACAGACGGCGGTGACCTTCAGGCCGCGCGGCCCATACTCCGCGTCCAGCGCCTGGCTGAAGGTCAGCATCAGGCTCTTGGCGCCGGGATAGAGGCTGTGGCCGGCGACGCCGGGGGCGAAGGCGGCCATCGAGGCGACGTTGATGATCCGCCCAGAGCCGCGCTCGGCCATGCCCGGTATGACGCCGTGCGCCAGCCCGCAGGCGTTGACCACCAGGGTCATCAGGAACGCCTGCTGCCGGCTCCAGGGCACGGCGGCGAAACTCTCGGCGATCGAGAAGCCGGCGTTGTTGACCAGCATGTCCACATGCCGCCCGCGGGCGGCGATGGCGTCCAGGATCGGCCGGTGGGCCTCCGGCGCGGCCAGGTCCTGGACGATGCTGAACGCCTCGACGCCATGGGCCCGCGACAGCTCGGCCGCCAGGGCCTCCAGGCGGTCGGCCCGCCTGGCCGTCAGCGCCAGGTCATAACCCCGCGCCGCCAGCGCCCGGGCGAACGCCGCCCCGATGCCCGACGACGCCCCGCTGACCAGGGCCAAGGGACGCGTCGAGGAAGAGAATACGGTGCTGGCCATGCGCTCAGCATACCGCGAACCTCAACCTTGGCCGCATCAAGGCCGCGCGTGGATTTGTCAGGCCGGCTGCAGCCCCGGAACCGGCGTCGAGCCGGCCGGATAGCGTGCGCCCACCGTCGAGCCCACCGGGAACGCCGCTTCCAGCTCCGCCACCGTGGCGGCGTCGAGGACCACGTCGTTGGCCGCCCAATTGGCTTCCAGGTGGGTCACATGCCGCGTGCCCGGGATCGGCACGACGCCCTTCGACAGCACCCACGCCAGGCTGACCTGCGCCACCGCCACGCCAAGGCGCTGGGCGACCGCTTCCGCCACCAACCGCCGTTTGCTGTTGGCGGCGACGGCGTCGGCCTTGTAGCGCGGGTGCTGGTGGCGCCGGTCGTTGGCCTCCACCGGCAGGGCGCCGGCCAGGAAACCACGGCCGAGCGGGCTGTAGGCGACGAACCCGATCCCCAGTTCCCGGGCGGTCGGCAGGATCGTGGCTTCCACCTCGCGCGTCCACAGCGAGTATTCGCTCTGCAGGGCCGCGATGGGATGCACGGCGTGGGCCCGGCGCAGCACGCTGGCCTCGACCTCAGAGAGCCCGATCGCGCCGATCTTGCCCTGGTCCTTCAGCCGCGCCAGTTCGCCCACCGTCTCCTCGACCGGCGTCATGGGATCCAGGCGGTGCAGGTAGTAGAGGTCGATCTGCTCGACCCCCAGCCGCCGCAAACTGGCCTCCACAGCCGCCCGGGCATAGTCCGGCCGCCCGTCGAGCGCGCGGCCCGCGGTCGCCTGATCCAGCCGGTTGCCGAACTTGCTGGCGATGACCAGCCTGTCGCGCCGCCCCTTGATCGCCTTGCCCAGCAGCGTTTCGTTATGGCCGAGCCCATAGACGTCCGCCGTGTCGAGGAAATTGATGCCCAGCTCGACCACCCGGTCGAGCGTCGTCAGCGACTCCGCCTCATCGGCCTCTCCGTAGGTGTGGGAAAGACCCATGCAGCCGAAACCCTGCCGGCTGACCGAAAGGGGGCCGAGGGCAACGCGGTCTGTGGAACGGCTCATCGGATATCTCCTGCTTTCACGATCTCAGTATTCGGCCCGGAGCGTCACGCCCCAGGTCTGCGGCGTCCCCAGCTGTCCGGTCGTCCCGAAGGCGCCCGCCCCCGGGATCGAGGCCGCGCCCAGGGTCTGGAGGTAGACCTTATCGAACAGGTTGTTGACCCAGATCGAGGCCTCGTAGTGACCGCCGAAGCGCGCGCCGATCCGGGCGTTGACCAGGCTGTAGCCCTCGATCCGGCTGTAGGCCGCGTCGTCCACGCTGCCGAACACACCGGAGCGGTAAGTATACTGCACCAGGGCGAAGGGCTTCGCCCCATTGTTGAGCTCGGTGTCGTAGCGGGCGGTCAGGTTCCCCACCCAGCGGGGCGCCTGATAGACTGGCCGCCCCGTGAGGTTGCAGGGCGCCGCCACGCCCGCCGGGCAGGGCGCGTTCGGATAGGCCGTGTAGTGGGCGTCGTTGTAGGATCCATTGGCCGACAGGATGAGGTTGCCCGTGACCCGCCAGTCGCCCTCGACCTCCACGCCGCGCGCGCGGATGTCGCCGACCTCGCCGTGGACCTGCCGGAGAAGGGCCCTGAGCGCAGCTTCCGCTTCGCTGACCTGCGCCGCCAGTTGCTCGGGCGTCTGGGCGTCAGCGAGAACCAGAGCGGGCGCGAGCCCGCCCACGCGCACTGATCAATAGTATCGTGGAATCGGGCCGCGCTGCGGGGTCCGCCGCTCCTCCAGGTCGAAGAAGACCTCGTCCACGTAGCACCAGCCCCAGCCTTCCGGCGGGTCGTAGCCCTCGATGATCGGATGGGCTGTGGCGTGAAAATGCGCGGTGGCGTGGCGGTTGGGGGACAGGTCGCAGCAACCCACATGGCCGCAGGTCCGACAAAGCCGCAGGTGCAGCCAGGCCGAGCCGATCTTCAGGCATTCCTCGCAGCCGAGCGCGCTGGGCGTCACGTCGGCGATGGCGGCGGTGTGGCGGCAGGCGTCTTCCATCGGATCCTCAGGCCTGGACGGCCTGGGCGGCCAGGTGGCTGTGCAGGATGGCGACGACCTGGGCGCCTTCGCCCACCGCGGCAGCGACCCGTTTCACCGAGCCCGCCCGTACGTCGCCCACCGCGAAGGCGCCGCGAAGGCTGGTCTCCAGGGCCGGGCGGCCGGGCCCCGCCGCCTCGCCCGTGACGATAAACCCCTTGGCGTCCAGCGCCACGCCCGAGCCTTCAAGCCAGTCGGTGTTCGGATCCGCCCCCACGAACAGGAACAGATGCCGCACCGGCCGGCGCGTCTCGCGCCCCGACCGGACATCGCGCCATCGCAGCGCTTCCAGCTGTCCGTTGGCGCCCTCCAGGCCCACGACCTCCGCGTGGCTCACCAGCTCCACGTTCGGCAAGGCCGCGATCCGGTCGATGAGGTAGCGCGACATGCTGGCCTCCAGTCCCGGCCCACGCACGACCAGCCACACCTTGGCCACCTGGCTGGCCAGGTAGACGACGGCCTGTCCCGCCGAATTGCCGCCGCCGACCAGCACCACCTCCTGCCCGGCGCAGAGCCGGCCCTCCGCGGGCGAGGCCCAGTAATGGATGGACGTCGCCTCGTAATCGTCGAGACCCGCGGCCTGGATGCGCCGGTAGCGCGCGCCGCTGGCGATGACGAGCGCGCGGGCCCGCACCTGTTCGGCGTTGGCCAGAGCGATGGCGAAACCGCCGGCGGGGTGTTCGGCCACGCTCGCCGCCTCGTCGGGGATCGCCAGTTCCGCGCCGAACTTCTGGGCCTGATTGTAGGCCCGGGCCATCAGGGCCAGGCCGCTGATCCCGGTCGGAAAGCCCAGGTAGTTCTCGATCCGCGAGGACGCGCCGGCCTGTCCGCCAAAGGCGCGGCAGTCCAGCACCAGCACCGACAGCCCCTCGGAAGCCGCATAGACCGCCGTCGCCAGCCCCGCTGGTCCCGCACCCACCACGGCCACGTCATGGACGCGCGCCGGGTCGATCGGCGCCACCATGCCGAGGCACCGGGCCAGCTGCGTCACCGTCGGATTGCGCAGTAGCGAGCCGTCCGGGCAGAGCACGATGGGCAGCTCGCCAGGCGCGACCTCGAACCGGCTGACCAGCGCCGCGGCGTCGGCGTCCACGGCCGGGTCGAGCAGCCGCCGGGGATGGCCGTTGCGCGCCAGGAACCCCTCCAGCCGGCGGACATCGGGATTCTCGCCGCCGCCGACGATGACCGGACCGCCGGCGCCGGTTTCCAGCAGCCCGACCCTTCTCAGGATCAGCGCCCGCATGATCCGCTCGCCCAGTTCCGCCTCGGCCACCAGTAGCGCCCGCAACCGTTCCGGCGGGATGATCAGCGCCTCGACCGGCGTGGCCGCCAGCGCGTCCACCAGCGCGGGCTTGCCCGACAGCTGCGCCAGTTCGCCCACGAAACCGCCCGGACCGTGGGTGACGATCAGGTCGCGGCCGCCACTGTCGTTACCGCCGAACACCTCGACCGACCCGGACAGGATCGCCGCCAGGCCGTGCCCCAGCTCGCCCACCCGCTCCAAGGCCTCGCCCGCCCGGAAGCTGCGAGGGGCGCCAAAACTTCCGAGGCGACCGAGTTCGGCCGCCGTCAAGGTGGGAAACATCTGCGGCCGACGGGTGTCGATCGTGGCGGACGGTGGGTTGGCCATCACATCTCCCGTTTGGCCTGAGTGTGGTCGCTGCCCGAGGTTAGCGTTTGCTCCCGGCCGGCGCGCCTGCAAACCCATCCGCATCGACAATCGCCTGGGCGAAGGCCTGTGGCGCTTCCTGCGGCAGATTGTGCCCGATCCCGCCGCCTATGGTCCTGTGCGAATACGGACCCGAGAATTTCCCGGCGTAGGCTTTCGGGTCCAGGTGGGGCGCGCCATTGGCGTCGCCCTCCAGCGTGATGGCGGGAGCGGTGATCAGCGGGCCGGTGGCAAGCCGCCCTTCCAGGGCGTCGTATTTCGCCTCGCCCTGCGCCAGCCCCAGCCGCCAGCGGTAGTTGTGGATGACGATGGCCACGTGGTCGGGATTCTCGAAGGCCGCCGCGGAGCGGTCGAAGGTGGCGTCGTCGAAGACCCACCTGGGCGAGGCGAGGCGCCAGATCAGCTTCGCGAAATCGTGCCGGTACATCTCGTAGCCGGCGCGGCCGCGCTCCGTCGCGAAATAGAACTGGTACCACCATTGGAATTCGGCCCCTGGCGGGAGCGGCGCCTTTCCGGCCGCCTGGCTGCCGATCAGATAGCCGCTGACGGACACCAGGGCCCTGCAGCGTTCCGGCCACAGCGCCGCGACGATATCGGCCGTCCGCGCGCCCCAGTCGAAGCCCGCGATGACCGCCTTGGCGATCCCGAGCGCGTCCATCAGCTCCACGGTGTCGACCGCCAATGCCGCGGGCTGACCGTTGCGGAAGGCGCCGTCCGACCGGAATTGCGTCGCCCCGAAACCCCTCAGATACGGAACGATCACCCGGTAACCCCGCGCCGCCAGCAAGGGCGCGACATCGATAAAGCTGTGGATGTCGTAGGGCCAGCCGTGCAGCAGGATCACCGGCGGGCCGCCCACCGGGCCGGCCTCGGCATAGGCCACGTTCAGCAGTCCCGCGTCGATCCGCCGGAGGGGCGCGAAACCGCTCGTGGCCCCGGCTGCCCCTGGCCTTGCCGATTGCGCGGCCGCCGGCAGCCCGAGCGACGCGGCCGCGGCTGTCATGGCGGCTGCGCACATCCGGCGGCGGCGCTGGTCGATCTGCTCGGCGGTGTTGATCGCTTGCATGGGGAGCCCTCTTGCTTGCGGCCGGTGGGGCCGCCGCTTTGGCGAGGGCAGCCGCCACGATCATCTTTATCGCCGGCGTCCACGAGGCGCCAATCTCAGGCGCGATCGGGGAAGCCTTCGCGCGATGGGGTCGCCGGCCGCAAGACTATTCGCTCGCGATCAGAGCGCTTCGCCCGCCGCGGCGGCTCGCGCCCGCCGGGCCGCCGGCGTGTCCGCGCGCACCCGCCGCGCCGCGAGCAGGAACAGGGCGACGGCGACCGGCACGAGGCCGATCACGCTGTAGAGGCCGGCGGTGAGCGAACCCGTCATGGTGCTGATCTTGCCCACCCAGTAGGGCCCTATGCCGGCCCCCACCAGGACCAGGACCAGTGACAGGATGACGGCCGCCGTCCCGCGCATGCGCTGCAGGACAAGGTCCTGGATCTGCGCGCCCAATGCGCCACTCCACAGCATGATGAGGAAGTTGAAGACGGCGAAGGCGGCGATGTAGCTCTCCAAGTCCTGGGCCCGCAGCATCACCAGCAGCGCCGGGATCGGGGCGGTCAGGGAGATTATGGATATCCACATCGGCGCGCGCCGGTCGTGGCGCTTCCAGAGGTCGGTGATGAAGCCGCCGACCAGGTTGCTCGAGAGCGCCGTGACGACTCCGGTCACACCCAGGTAGAGGCCGGCCTGGCCCGGGCTGACATGCAGGGCGCGCATCACATAGGGTGCGTTCCACGCGCCAACCGCGCCGCTGATGCTGGCCATCAGCGATCCGCCGGCCGTGATCAGCAGGAATGTGGGACAGCCGAACGTGAGGCTGAACAACGGGCGGTCGCGCAGACGCATGACCCCGCCCCAGGTGATCACCGAATAGGCCCCGAGCGCCAGCGCGGACCACTGCAGCGGATCGCCCACCAGCCTGGTGAGCCCCCAGGCGATCAGGCCGAGCACGGCGACGAGAACCAGGTTGCGGACGACCGCCGCGCCGCCGCCGGCCCGGTAGAGGTTGAACAGGGTGAAGGGCGGCACCGCCGCCGACATCTCGCCCACCACGAACGGCAGGAGCCGGACGGGCCTGACGATCTCCGGCCTCGCGGGTTCCCGCATCAGCGCGATAAGCACCGCCAACCCGAGGCCCGGCAGGCCCGCGATCAGGAACATCGCCCGCCAGTCCGCCAGCCGGCAGGCGTCGAACGACAGGGTCGTGCACAGCGTGCCCCAATGCTGCAGCAGATATCCGCCGCCAATGAGGGAAGCCGCTCCACCCAGGTGGACGCCGCCCAGGTAGATCCCGAGCACCAGGGAGCGGTTTCGGGCGGGGAAATAGTCCATCAGCAGCGAATGCGCACAGGGACTGGCCGTCGCCTCGCCGATACCCACGGCCATCCGCGCCGTGGCGAGACCTGTGTAGCTGGTGGCGGCGCCCGCAGCGGCGGTCATCCCGGACCAGACCGCCATCCCCGTGGCCATCAGCCCTCGGCGGCTGACGGCGTCGGCGATCCGCCCCATGGCCAGGCCCACCACGCTGTAGAACACCGCGAACGCCGTCCCCATCAGGAAGCCCAACTGGGCGTCTGTCAGGTGCAGGTCCGCGCGCACGCGGTTACCGATGATCGACAGGATGCCGCGGTCGATGAAGTTGAAGAAGTTCCCCACCACCATGAGGAACAGGATGTAGTAGGCGTAAGGCTCCGCTCGCTGCACGCCCGCGGGGATGTCCGCCGCGGTCCTTTCGGCGGGCGACCCTGCGCCCGGCAAAGCCTGTTCGGCCATTGTTGTCCCCCCTCGCGGCGCTGCGCCCCGATGCCAAGCGTTACCCCGGGGAAGCAGGTTCCGCCAAGGCCCCGCCGGGCGGTCCGCGCCGTAACCGTGAACCAGTTATCGACGGCTGGCGTCCTGTGCGCCATCCTGGTTGACCGGCCTCGCCGCCGACAACCTCACCCATCGCAACGTTCATGAGGCCACAATGAGCAGTCCCCTTCGCGTCGGCATCGTCGGGGCCAACGCCCAGCGCGCGTGGGCCCATGACGCCCATGTGCCGGCCCTGAAGCGCTTGCCGCAATTCACGCTGGCCGCTGTCTCGGCCCGCACGCAGGAACTCGCCGATGCGGCCGCCCAGGCGTTTGGCGCGCCCCGGGCGTTCGGCGACTCGCTCGCGCTCGTGCGCGATCCGGACATCGACATCGTCGCCGTGACGGTGAAGGTGCCCGAGCACCGGCCGATCGTCCTGGCCGCGCTGGCGGCGGGCAAGCACGTCTATTGCGAATGGCCGCTGGGCCGCGATCTGGCGGAGGCGAGGGAGCTGGCGGGGGCGGTGACTCCCAAGAGCCATGTGATGATCGGGACCCAGGCGCTCTCCGCCCCGGCCGTCCGTCAGGCCGTGAAGCTGGTGTCCGACGGCGCGTTGGGCGAACTGCGCGTGCTGCGCGTCTTCTCACCCACCGGCGGCTGGGGCGCGGAAGCCCCGCCCTTCTACGCCTATCTGCAGGACAAGCGGAACGGAGCGACCCTGGAGACCATCGGCGGCGGCCACACCCTGGCCGCCATCGAGGCGATCGTCGGTCCCTATGTCGAGGTCGACGCCCGCAACTCGACCCTGGTCAAGACGGTGCGCATCACCGGCGGGGACGAGGTGGTGGAACGCACCTGCGCCGACCACATGCTCGTGCTCGGCCGGCATGGGAGCGGCTGCGTCTCGACCCTGGAGGTCGCCGGCGGGATATCCAACTCGCCGTTCACCCTGGAGCTGATCGGCGAGAAGGGCTGGATTAAGATCGGCGGCGGCGGGGGCGGCGGATTCCAGACCGGGTGGCTCAAGCTGGAGACCAATGTCTCAGCTGATCCCACGCCCGATGCGGCCGTGCCGGACCTGAAGGGGCCGCCGGCCAACCTGGCCGAGTGCTACACGCGCTTCGGCGCCGACATCCTGGCCGGAACCCGCACCGTGCCGGACTTCGACGACGCCGTCCGCCTGACGCTGCTGCTCGACAGGATCGACGCGGCCTCGCAGACCGGGGCGCGTCAGCGGCTTTGATCGATTGAAGGCTCGCCAAACGGCTGGTCTTGGAGATATCGGGGGAACCACCCAAGGCGCCGGGGGCGCCGTCCCAGCGTGAGAGCCTGAGCATGACGATCGAACAGAACCTGGCCGGCAAGGTCGCCCTGGTCACCGGCGCCGGCCGCATGTCCGGGACGGGTCACTCCATCGCGCTCGCGCTGGCGGCGCGCGGCTGCGACGTGGTGCTGAACGGCAGCGGCAGCAATCCGGCCAGCTGGCCGGCCGGTGAGAAAGCGGTCGGCTGGAAAGGTCTGGAGAGTGTCGCCGAAGAGATCGCGGCCCTCGGCCGGCGCAGCCAGGTCGCGGTCGCCGACCTGACGTCCTGTGAACAGGTCGAAGCCATGATTGACGCCGCCGTGGCGAAGTTCGGCCGCCTGGACATCCTGGTGAACAACGCCGCCGCGCCCGTCGGCGAGGATCGCAAGCCGATCGTCGACGTCTCGACCGCGGCCTGGCTCCGGGTGCTCGATGTGAAGCTGAACGGGGCCTTCTACTGTTCCCGCGCCGCCGCCCGACAGATGGTCAAGCAAGGCCAGGGCGGCAGCATCGTCAACATCTCGTCCATCGGCGGCAAGCTGGGCGGCGGCGGAGCGGCCGCCTACGGCGTCGCCAACGCGGCGCTGCAGTCGCTGGGTGCCTCGATGGCCCGCGAGCTGGGCAAGAACGCGATCCGGGTCAACTCGCTCTGCATCGGGGTGATCGACACCAGCCGGATCGACGAACTCCCCGACGCGACCCGCCAAGCCTACACCGATAGCTGGATACCCCTGAGGCGCCTGGGGACGCCTGAGGAGATCGGCGACGTCGTGGCGTTCCTGTGCAGCGATCCCGGCTCCTACATCACCGGACAGAGCATCAATGTGGATGGCGGCGTCGTCATCCACTGACGCCGCGCCGCCCCTCAATCGAGGGTGATCGTGTCGGCTTCGAGGGTCAGCCGGTCGCAGGCGGCGAACTCCCGCCGCTTGAAGGCCGCGGCGGCGGCCTTGCGCAACAGAGCGTGGGCGGCCGCGGGATGGCGGGTCCGAAGCCGTCCCGCCCACAGCTCGGCGTCGTCCGCGGCGACGTCGATCTCGTCCCCACGGGCGTTGATCATCGCGGCGGCTTCCGGCAGCGCCGGCCAGTCCATCAGGAAGCGCAAGGCCGGCTCGAAGTCGGCGTGACGTGCGGCATGCTCGCGGGCCTTCTGATCCGCCTCGACGTCGTCAAAGCCTGACAGTCCGCCCACGAAGGCCCGCGCCCGCTCGACCGACAGTGTCCGTTCGAACGAGGCCCACCGGACAGCCTGGGCGTCCTGCGCCGCGCCGGACCGGTCCAGGTATTCGATCCAGGCGGTCTCCCAGCCGAAGTCGGGCGCCGTCGCCGCGCGGCCGGGCGCCGAGGCCTTCAACAGATCGCCCGCCGCCTCGACTCGGCCGGCCGCCATCAGCCGCAGCGCGACCTGCGCCGCCGCCTGGGGTGCGCGCAGGTCATCCCCGGAAAACGTCGCGGCAAAGGCGTCCACGTCACCGGCGGCGTCGGCCAGCAGGCGCACGATGGCGCCCCAGCCCACCGGGCCTTCGGGCTTCAGCTGAGCCTGGGCCAGCGCCGACGCGACCACCGGCTCCGGGAGCCCGGCCAGCACGGGTCTCAGCCAATCGCGCCATGCGCCGGGATCGCGCGTGATCGCCTCGACGAGGGCGCCGACCGCCCCGGCATCGCGACGCTCGGCCAGCAGCGCCCCGATGTCGTTGGCGGCACGCGCAAAGACCGCCCCCAGCGACCCATCGCGATCCTTGACCCGCGTTCCCAGGCGCCGCGTCAGATCCATGAACGTCCAGAGGCGATCGAGCGCCAGGACCGGGTCAAGGCCGGTAAGCCGTTCGGCGATTAGTTGGCGCAGCCCCTCCAGGTCCGCGACGAAGGTCGCCCGCTTGCGCCAGGACACCTTCGACCGGCTCGTCTCCAGGGAGGCCAGCCGCTTGTCGATCTCTCCGACCAGATGGTCGGCGCCCTGCTCGGCCGCCAGTTCCATGCGCAGCCGGCGCTTCAGGTCGGGACGCGTCTGCGCAAACTCCGCCAAGATTTCGGCGAGGCGCGCGGCGCCGAGATTGGCCAGGTTTTCCGGCGTCACCTTCTTCTGGCTGGCGACGGTGGGGGATTTGGGCGCGCGGGCCAAGGTCAGGGCCTGAAGACGCGGCTGGCGCGCATTCGGCCATCGAAGGGCTTGGTAAGTGGCGGCGGCGGGTTCAACATCAGGCGACAATGCCTATCTGGGTTGAGCCCCACCGGAAAGGAACAGACGCATGACCGCCAAGACCGAAACCGCGATCCTCGCCGGAGGCTGCTTCTGGGGTGTCCAGGATCTCGTGCGCCGCCTGCCCGGCGTGATCTCGACCCGCGTCGGCTATTCCGGCGGCGAGGTCGCGAATGCCACATACCGCAATCACGGCAACCACGCCGAGGCGCTGGAGATCATCTTCGATCCCGCGGCGATCTCGTTCCGCCAGCTCCTGGAGTTCTTCTTCCAGATCCACGATCCGAGCACCCGCGACCGGCAGGGCAACGACCTCGGCGCGAGCTACCGCTCGGCGATATTCTACACCGGCGAGGAGCAGCGCCGGGTGGCGCAAGACACCATCGCCGACGTGGACGCCTCAGGCCTGTGGCCCGGCAAGGTGGTGACCGAGGTGACGGCGGCGGGCCCCTTCTGGGAAGCCGAGCCCGAGCACCAGGACTACCTGCAGCGGATCCCCAACGGCTACACCTGCCATTTCGTCCGCCCGAACTGGCGCCTGCCGGTCCGCGCCACCGCGGGGTAGGCCGAGCGTCCGGCCGGCATTGAAGTCAAGCCGCCGATTTCTATCTAAGGGCCTGACAATTCAGGGGACTTGGAGCGGAAGATGGCGACTGGATGGGCACGCGAAGGCGCGGTTCTGGACCAGATCGAAGACACCGTCACCGACGGGGTGCTGACGGCCCGCGCCCGGATGCCGGTGGGCGAAGGCACGACCCACTGCGTCGAGTGCGGCGACGAGATCCCGGCCGCCCGCCGCGAGGCTCTACCGGGCGCGAGCACCTGTGTGCAATGCCAGTCCGGCCGTGACAGCCGCATCGTCGTGGCTGGCATCAACCGCCGGGGCAGCAAGGACAGCCAGCTCCGCTAGACGCTCACCGGCTCGTCCCGGTTGAAGGCCTTCTCGACCATCAGCACCTCTTCATAGACGCTCTTCGGCTCGTCGAAACGCGAGACGTCGCAGATCTCGCCCCAGTGGGCGGCGAGGTCTTCCGCACTCGGCAGGTCTCGGGTTTTCCAGCCCTCGGCCGCGCCAACGAAGACCCGCGCATATCGGCCGTTCACGGCGGAGAAGATCCCTTGCGTGACGGTCGAGTCCTCACTGACCAGGCGGATGGCCAGCGGCGCGACCCACTCCGGGCCGAACCAGGGGCGGCTCGCGGAACTTGCGACTCCGAGCTCATCGACGATAGCGCCCACCTCGCTGGCGTCGTTCTTCCACGCCCAGTCGATCTCGTCCCCGAGCCGCGTGCGGGCGATAGGCATGATCGCATTGCTGAGCACCCCGTGATCCTTGCCTTCCAGGGCGATCACATTCGACAGGCCGAAGAGACCCGCCTTGGCAGATCCATAGTTGACCTGCCAGGGGTGGCCGAACATGCCGGACGACGAGGCGGTGAAAAGGAAGCGGCCATACCCCTGCCGCTTCATGACAGCGAAGGCCGGCTGCCCGACGTAGAAGGCCCCTTTCAGGTGCACATCGATGATCGCGTCGAACTCGTCGTCCGTCATGTCCTCGAAGCGCGCGTTGCGCAGGAAGCCCGCGTTGCTGATCACGATGTCGAGCCGGCCGAACGTGTCCAGCGCGGCGTCCACGATCGCTCGCCCGCCGGCTCGCGTGGCCACAGTGTCGTAGCTGGCGACGGCCGAGCCCTGCGCGGCGGCGATCTCCGCCACGACGGCGTCCGCCGGACTCCGGGAGCTGCCCACGCCGGCGCCGCTCCCGCCGATGTCGTTGACCACCACCCTGCAACCGCGGCGCGCGAGCTCCAGGGCATAGGCGCGCCCAAGGCCCACGCCCGCGCCGGTGACGACCGCCACCCGGCCCTCGAAATTCCGCGTCGTCATCGATCCCTCCCAAGCCGCCTCAGGTTTCCTCATGGCAGGAAGGCCATGCCCTCGAGCATGAGCCCGTGGCTGAGCTCGGCCTGCAGCCGCCGCTTGATATCCTGGGTCAGCGCCAGGCGGGTGTAGCGCACTGTCCTTGGCGATCTGGCCGCGATCTGCCGGGCGAGTTCCCAGGCGCGGGGCAGGAGGCGCTCGCGCGGCAGGACCTCGGCCACAAAGCCCAGCCGTTGGGCTTCAACCGCGTCGATCTCCTCGCCTGTGATCAGGAAGTATCGGCCGCGATTGGGACCCAGCAGCATCGGCCAGATGATCTGCACGCCGTCGCTGGGGACCGAGCCATTGACGAAATGCGCCTTGTCGGCGAAGCGCGCGTTCTCGGCGCTGAGCACGATGTCGGACAGCACGGCCAGCTCGGCGTGAATGAAGGCGTCGCCGTTGACCGCCGCGATCACCGGGACCTCGATCTCCATCAGGTTGGTCAGGAGCGCCTTGCCCTCGCGGTAGATGCGGTCCCAGAAATTGGCGTCGGCCGGTTCCGCATCCGCCGGATCGCCGTGGTCCAGCTCGGTCAGGAAGATGTCGCCCGCGCCGGTCAGGATCACCACGCGGTTTTCCGGATCCTGGCCGATAATCCGGAAGGCCTGTCCGAGTTCGTTATGGATTCCGGTGGGACTGAAATCCCAGAGCGCCGATCCGCCATCACGGTGGATCGTCATTTCCAGGACACCGTCCTCGCGCCGAAGACGGATGTATTTGAAACTGTCCTGGTAGGTCTCCAGACGCATCGCGTTCCTCCCTCGCCCGCCGCCGCCGAGGTCACTTCGACGCCTCGCCGTCCGCACGGAAACGCCCGCCTCGAGCGGGCCATCGTCGTTCGCCAAGGGTTGCCACAGACGGCAAGCGTCGTCTCGGATCAAAATGCGCCCGGCGCGACGCGCCAAGGGTTGGCGCGGAGGCCCGCCAGCCCGCTGGCATTCATCTACCAACCTACTGGATTTCCGAGATTATCAAGAGTGCGACGGGAGCCGGCCAGCTATTGACGACTACCATCTCCATCGGGCGCATGTCGTGCCTTGGGAATATTTTGTCGCGTCAGGATAAGACGCCGGCGCGTCCAGGCCTTAGAGTTCCCGGGTAGGCTGGCGATTGACATCCTGCGCGATGCGAACGCGAGACCGGCCAAACAGATCGAGGGAGAGATAAACCCTTGGAAATTGGCGTGAGATAGAAGGAATTCGGCCATGGCTTCCCTCCACGAGGCGGCGACCGTCCCCAGCCATGTTCCCAAGGACCGCGTCTGGGATGGCGACTACGATGTGTTCGCGGCCGAGAGCGACGATCCGTTCCGGAAGGTGGGCGAACTGCACGCCGGCCCGGACATCCTGTGGGTCAATCGCCTGGCCCGCGGAATGGGCGGCGGCAAGGCCGGCTGGCTGCCGACCCGCTACGCGATCATGCGCGAGGTGCTCGCCGACACGGACCACTTCCTGAGCGGCGGATCGAACCTGATGGGCGCCATCGGGCTGGACTGGAAGCTGATCCCGCTGGAACTCGATCCGCCCCAGCAGCAGATCTTCCGCAAGGTGCTCGAGCCCTTCTTCTCGCCCGCGGCCATCAACGCCCTGGACGGCGCCGTGACCGCGGCGTGCGACGAGCTGATCGCCGCCTTCGCCAACCGGGACTCCTGCGAATTCGCCACCGAGTTCGCCGAGAAATTTCCCTCGCACGTCTTCCTCGACCTGATGGGCATGCCGCGCGAGCGGCTGGCCGACTTCCTGGCCTGGGAGCGCGGCATGCTGCGCGCGCAGGCCCCGGAAGACGTCACCGAGGCCATGACCAATGTGCTGCACTACCTCCAGGCGTTCGTCCGCGAACAGCAGCAAAACCCCACCTCACCCCTGATGAAGGGGATCGTCGAGGCCCGTTACAATGGCGAGCGGCCGCTGACCGAGACCGAGATGGTGAGCATCTGCTACATCCTCTACATCGGCGGCCTCGACACGGTGTTCAGCACCATGGGCTGGATTTTCTGGCATCTGGCCCAGGATCAGGCCCTGCAGGACCGGCTGCGGGCAAACCCCGACGACATCACCCGCGCGACGGAGGAACTGCTCCGCGCCTTTTCCGCCGCCTCGTCACAGCGCCGGGTGGCGAAGGACCTGGATTTCCACGGCCTGCAGATGAAGGCGGGCGACATCGTCCTGATCTCGTTGCCGCTCGCCGGCCGCGATCCACAGGCCTACGAGAATCCGCACAAGATCGACATCGACCGGCCGACGCGCCACATCGCCTTTGGCACCGGGCCGCACACCTGCCTGGGCCTGCGGCTGGCGAAGCGGGAAATCCGCATCGTCCTGGGCGCCTTCCTGCGCCGGTTCCGCAACATCCGCATCCCCGAGGGCGAGCGCCATAGCTTCCATACCGGCAGCGTGTTCGGGGTCGATCGCCTGCCGCTGGAGTGGGAGTTGTGCGACCCGGCGGCGGACTGACCGGTCAGCCGCCCTTGTAGACAGAGCGGCTCATCTGCTCGGCCGAGCCCGCGCAGAAGTTCGCGCTGAGCGCCGAATCCACGACCAGGTTCTGTCCGGAAACCCCCGAGGCGAGGTCGCTCAACAGGAAGAGGATGCCGTTGGCGAGTTCGTCGACGGAGGTGAGGTTCGACGTGGGCCCCGTGGTTGTCGGACTGGAGCCCCAACTCGGCTTGGAGGTATTGGCCTCACTCGGCACGGCGCCGGGCGAGACGGTGTTGGCGCGGATGCCGTGCGGCTTCCATTCGATGGCCATGGTCCGCGTCAGGGCCGCGATCCCGGCCTTGGCCGCGCCATAGGGTCCGTGGAAGGGCGCCGCGGTGAGCAGGCTGATCGAGCCGACGTTGACCAGGCTCCCCGGGCGGCCTTCCTTGATCAAGTACGCCGCCGCGTCACGGCAGATGCGGAAGACATACTCGAGGTTGATGTTCACGACGTGCCGGTAGACCTCCAGCGGCGTTTCCTCGAGCTTTCGCCATTCGTGCTCCTCAAGCCCGCCGGCCACGTTCGCCACGCCGTCTAGACGACCGAAACGCCTGACCACCTCCGGGACGATCGTATCGCTCTGCGCGGGGTCCGTCAGATCCGCCAGGAAGCCCACGCATTTTCCCCCGGCGGCCTCGATATCCGCCACGGTCTCGTCGATCAGCACCTGCTTGTAGTCGACGGCGAACACCGTCGCGCCGGCCGCCGCGATGCGGCGGGCGGTGGCTCCGCCGATCCCGCCGCGCGCCACGCCGCAGACCAGGATCACCCGCCCTTCAAAATCAATCGCAATCGCCATCGCGGGTCCTTCCTACTCACTTTGGAATCGGAGCGGCGTCAGCCGCTAGGCGCTGGCGCCCGCCATGGCGCCAGGCTCGGTCGCCAGTTCCAGCGGCAGGTCGTAGAACCGGATGACGTTGTTCCGGCCGATCCGCATCTGGTCCTCCAGGGAGACCCCGCCGAATTGGCGTTCCAGCCGCTCGGCGCAGTTCGGCCATCCGCCGTCGAAGTGGGGGAAGTCGGCGCCCCACATCAGGTTGTCGCGGCCGATGATCTCGCGGTTCACGATGGCGGTGCGGTCGCGCATGAAGGTGCAGGCGACCTGGTCGTGGAAGACCTGGCTGGGCAGCCGTCCGGAAGGAAGCGACGCTTGCGGGCCAAGGGCCGCGGCCCAGTGCCGGTCGTGGGTCCAGCGATCGTCCATCCGCTCCAGGATCGCGAGCGGCCAGGAGGCGTCGTTCTCGACCGACAGGATCTTGAGCTTGCGGTGCCGGTCGAGCAGTCCCGAGAAGATCATGTCGGTGACGGTGTACATGGTCGGCGCGAAGACGCAGCTGAAGTCCGCGAACATGCTGCCGGTGTTCGACCAGCCGGTCTCCGTCGCCGAGACATGCAGGCTGATCGGAATTCCCAGGTCCTCCGCGGCCGACCAGAATTTCCCGAACTTGGCGGCGCCGTAGCCTTCACCCGTTCCCTCGCCGATGCTGACCATCGCGCCCCGCATCCCCATCCGGGCGCACCGTTCCAGTTCGGTGACGCCCCGGTCGATATCGTCCGCGGTGATCATCGCCACGCCGAACAGGCGCTTGGGAGCCGCCGCGCAATGTTCGGCCAGCCAGTCGTTGAACGCCTGGAAGCAGGCATGGCGGAAATCCAGGTCCTTGATCGCGAACAGTCCCAGTCCGAAACTGGTGTAGATCAGTTCGGCCTCGATGCCCTCGCGGTCCAGTTCCTTGACCCGGGCGTCAGGGTCGTAGGCGCCCTCCGGCACGTCGGCCCAGACGCCTTCCAGGCCGAAGCGGGCGTCTGGATCAGAGTACTTCCGCTTGGTGGCGAGGAGGCCGACCATGCTGCCTTCGTTGATCGCGCCATCGATGGAGAAGTAGTCGCCCTTCTCCTTGCTGACGATCCGTGGCGCGCGGTCGCGGTATTTCCGGTCCATGCGCTTGGTGAAGAGATCCGGGGGCTCGGCGATGTGCGAGTCGGCCGAAACCAGCTTGAATGGCAGGCTCATCTTGGGCGCTCCTCCGAAATCCCCGCAGCCGGCGGCGCGACGCTGAGATCGCGAAAGCGCATGCGCCCCTGTCGCTCACGGGGAGATTGTCCAAAGTCTAGCAGACCGGGGGCGCACGTCTTTTCATCACGTGACAACTAATTGCCCAAGGACGACAATCGTGCGACGGCCACCCGATCAACCGGCAGCCTGAATCCGCCCATCGAAGAGCATCGACCTCACCCTGCGAGGCGGCGCGGAGAACCAGCGGCGGCAACTTCGCGTGAAACTCGAGCTCTCGACGAAGCCGAGGCGCGTGGCGACTTGCTTGAGCGACATCGCGCGATCCTCGAGATAGCGCTGCGCGAGGGAGCGTTGCGCGGAATCCTTGATCTGGAAGAATGTCACCCCCGCCTCGGAAAGTCTCCGCTGCAGGGTTCGAGGGTGCAGGCCGAGTTCGAGCGCAAGGGACGGAAGGGTGCAGGATCCATCCTCCAGCAGGCGCCCGGCGATCCGCTCGGCCTCAGACCTCAATCCGAAGCTTACCTCCGGATAGTTGTTATCAATATAGTATTTCGCCAATTCATAGACACCCTTCTTCCTGTTCTGAATTGGACGATCAATATATTCGCGACTAAATCTTATGGCATTATATGGCTTGTTAAAGTATACTCGCGCGGAGAAATGCTCTCTATAAGATTTTGGATGGCTCACCGGGCCGTGTGAGAACCAGACCTCGCAATCGTCCGGATTTCCCGACAGGGCGATCAGGCGGTAATAGATCATCGCCAGCCCATATTCCGCCGCCTGGATATTGCGGTCTGAAGGGGCGGTCAGGAGGTCGTACTCGACCGTCGCCCATTTGCCGTGTTTGGTTATGACCGGGATGATCCGAAACGCAGCCCCAGCGGCCCGGGAGATTCTCAGCAGCCAGTGAAGCGCCTCCCCCACCGTCTCGGCGTTGTGCATGGCCAGCAGGAATGGATTGTCGTCGTCCCGCGAGCATTCCAGCGCCGCGAGGCGAAGGCCAAAGTCGCTGGACTTGAGTTCCCGCGAAAGCCGGTCGAGCAGCAAGATCCAATGAGCGCCGGAGATGACGTAGAAGCTGGCCAGATCGCCGATAGGCTCATGATTTTGCACGCTCGCGACACCCGACAACTCGGACGTCAGATCCCTCACGCAATCGAAGAAGGAGGGCTTCAATATAGAGGTCGACCTGGCCGCCGGACTGCCCGGGCTCTGAGCTTCGATCCCGATCCGCATGCCCGCGTGTCGGGCGCGGTCGCGCCCCTTGATCGCGCGCGAAGACATCGGGGTGCTCATTGGCAGGCCCTCATGGCTCAGGCCGGTTCGAGGTCGGTTCCATGTCCAATTCGCGCAGCGATCAGGCCATCGGGACGCACTTCCGCCTGTTCGGCCGTGTAGAACTTGAACGTCCGGCCCGGAGCCGATTTCTCCCTGACCACCCAGAGCAGTTCAGCGAAGACGAACCAGTCGCTGGCCAACCGGTTGACGAGGCTCAGGTCCAGGACTTCGAACCTGGTGAAGAACGCATCCAGGTGGGCCTTCATCTCGCTCGCGCTGTGCAGGGCCACCAGGGTGCCGGTGTCATGCACATAGTCCCGGACCGCGGTCTGCGCGCCCGGATGGGTCAGGCCGACGATTCCGGCCGTGTCGCCCGCGCGCAGGAAGCCCAGCAACCGCTCGTGCAGTTCGAGGATCGCGACCTCGGCGGCAAGCAGTCCGGTCTTGCCCGCCGTGTAGGGCGCGCCTTCGGCCGACCGCGTCCAGAACAGCTCCCCGGTGATGCCGCTCTTGCCCATGGTCGGAAAGATGATCGCCGTGGGCGTGTGTACGATCTGGCCCGTGGACTTCATCAGCCCCTCGCCCACGCCGTAGAGGAACACGTACCAGTCCCCCCGGATTTCCGAGATCGCCTGCATTCCACGCACCGTGGTGAACCGGTGCATGTTCTCGTAGGCCGCGCGAATGCCAGCCCGGGTCGTCATGATCTGCTGGTCGGGAATTCCCCCATCGCCCACCGGGGTCGGCGGCACGGTGTAGGCGTAGGGCTCGTCCGGTGCGAGGGTGTCCAGGATGTCGTCGACAACGTCGATATATTCGGCCTCGACGTGCCGCCAGACCACCTCCCCGTTCGCCACCTTCAGGTCCGAAGGGGCGCCACGGGTTTCCACGTCAATCTTGTCCATGTGTTTCCCCTGAACCAATGCATCGCCATGGTTCTCGTTGACCGCGCTTCGAGCGGTTCTCAATTCAGCCCGACTTCCGGCTGGGAGCGCAAGCCAGATTGCGGATGAGCGCGCCCAACGCCTTCAATCGGCCGTGAGCGCCGCCCCGTCGAATGGTGGAACGCCGCGGTCCATTGAATCCACGCGCCACGTCTATAGGTTCGCGGTCGGAACAATAGCTCGACGTCCAATCAAAATGGCGGCGCGAGGCGGGGGAAGTCATGGACTGGCGGCTTAAGGGGATTTTCGCGGTGGGCGTGAGCCTGGCGATCGCGAGCGCCACGCTGGCGGCCGCGGAGGACCTGACCAGCCTGATGGGCGCCGACCCACGCGAGGCGCCCGACGCGCAGAGCGTGCAGCGCGGCTCCGCCGTCTACGCCGCCCGGTGTGCGTCCTGCCACGACGGCGGCGTTGGACGGGCCCCCGCGCGGTTCATCCTGTCGATGATCCCGGCGCGCGCCGTCCAACGCGCCCTGACGGACGGGGTGATGAGGCCCATGGCCGCCGGCCTGTCAGACGAGGACAAACGCAGCGTCTCGGAATTCCTGGCGCAGAAGCGCATGGGCGCGGCGCCGTCGCCCCCCTTGATGTGCGCGGACGGCGCCTCGCCCTTCGCCTATTCCGAACCACCGCCTCTAGGCGGCTGGGGCTTGGGACGCGGTAACGCCCACGCCGTTTCACCCGCTCTGGCCGGGCTCGATTTCACGCGCGCCACGCCACCGAAGCTGCAGTGGGCGGTGGCCTTCCCGGACGCCATCCGGGCGCGTTCCCAGCCGACCCTGGGCGGCGGCGCGATCTTCGTCGGCAGCCACGACGGCACGGTCTTCGCGCTCGACCGCCAGACCGGCTGCGCCCGCTGGGTGTTCCACGCCAGCGCCGAGGTGCGCACCGGGGTGACTCTTACGCCCTGGACGCCGGGGGACGGCAAGGCCAAGCCCCTGGCGCTGTTTGGCGACCTCGTGGGCAATGTCTACGCGCTCGACGCCGTCACCGGGCGCCAAGTCTGGAAGGTCAAGGCCGACAGCCACGCCAACGCCACCATCACGGGCACGCCGGCGATCTTCGAAAACAAGCTGCTGGTTCCTGTCTCCTCCCTCGAGGAGGCGTCAGCCGCCGATCCGAGATATGCCTGCTGCACCTTCCGCGGTTCGCTCATCGCCTACGACGTCCGAACGGGAAACAAGCTTTGGCAGGCCTACATGGTCGACACGCCAAAGCCCGCGGGCGCCGGTTCCGCAGGGGCCCCGAAATTCGGCCCGTCCGGTATCGCCATCTGGAGCGCGCCGACAACCGACCCCAAACACCGGCGGGTCTATGTGACGACGGGCGACAACTACAGTTCCCCCGCGACAGCTTTGAGCGACGCCATTGTCGCGCTCGACGTAGACACCGGCCATATCGTCTGGAGCCATCAGGTCACCGACCACGACGCCTGGACCACCGGGTGCATGCTCCACGGAAAGCCCAATTGCCCGGAAGAGGATGGGCCGGATTACGATTTCGGCGCCGCGCCAATCCTCACGCAAGGCTCGGACGGGAAGGCCTATCTCCTGGCCGGCCAGAAATCCGGGATCGTCTACGGCCTTGATCCTGTCACCGGGAAGCTGCGGTGGAAGACCAAGGTCGGGCGCGGCGGGGCGAGCGGCGGCGTGCACTTCGGCATGTCCGCCCAGGACGGGAGGCTGTTCGTGCCGGTCACCGACATGGGTGAAGGCGGACCGGGAACGGGCCCCGCCAAACCCGGCCTCAATGCCCTCGACATCGCCACCGGCCGCATCCTGTGGCGGTTCCAGTCGGGCGTGTGCCAGGGCAAGCCCAGATGCGCCAACGATGGCTTCGGCTCCGTCCCCACGGCCGTGGGCCGCCAGGTCCTTGTGGGCGGCAACGACGGGCGGCTACGCGCCCTCGACGTCAAGACCGGGGCGGTCGTCTGGGAATACGACACCAACCAGACCGTCGTGACCGTCAACGGCGTCAGCGCGCACGGCGGCGCCATGGCCGGCGGACACGGCCCGATCGCCTACAAGGGCATGGTCTACATGCCATCCGGCTACGGCTTCGCAGGCCAGGCGCCCGGCAACGTGCTCCTCGCGTTCCGGGGAGGTTAGCTGGCGATCAGTTTAGAATAGGCATCAATAGATCGACTACGATTTGACAAGTATTTTCGTAATTACAGTTGTTCATAAAAATATCTATCGCGATCATTTCTTCTGGCGGCAAATAGTGGAAATTGATGCTCTGGGAGGAGCTGATGGATTTGGGTCTGGCCGGCAAGGTCGTCATCGTCACCGGCGCGACGGCCAATATCGGCCGCGCGATCGCGCTGGATTTTGCGGCCGACGGAGCCGTGGTGATCGCCGTGGGGCGGGACAGGGAGGCTGGTGAGCGGGTGGTCGCCGAGGCCCGATCCCGCGGCGCGGCGCAGGCGGTGTTCGTCCAGGCCGACATGCTCGACACGGCCTCTCCAGCGCGCATTCTCGCCGAAGCCGAGACGTTCGGGCCGCCCGCGGTGCTGGTGAACAATGTCGGCGGCAATGTGGGCGCCGGCTTCTTCGTGGATTCCGATCCCGCCACCTGGCAAGGCGATCTCGACATCACCCTCATGACCACCCTGCGCATGACCCATGCGGTCCTGCCCGGTATGATCCGGCGCAAGGCCGGCCGCATCATCAACATCGGCTCGACCGCCGGACTGGTCGGCGACTACATGCTCCCTGTCTATTCAACGGCGAAGGCCGCAGTCCACGGCTTCACCCGGGTGCTCGCCAAAGAGGTCGGTCAGCACGGGATCACCGTCAATTGCGTAGCCCCGTATGGCACCATGTCGGACGACCCCGCCGCCTATAGCTCGGGCAGCCGGTTCAACCCGCAGGGCGGGTTCCTGATGAGCGCGTTCAACGGCGCCGATCCGGCGGACAGGGCCAAGATGGCCCGCACCGGTCCGCTCCCGCGCACCATCGCACGGCCCGAGGAAGTCGCGGCGGCGGTGCTCTATCTTGCTTCGAACCGCGCCGATTTCGTCACCGGCCAGATCATGGCCGTCGAAGGGGGAACGTTGCTGTGACCGCGACCGCGCCGCGGGGTGACGGCCGGCTGGCCATCGAGTTCATCAGCGTGCTTGGCCTGCGGCCCGTCGAGTTCGTCCATCTCGCCCGGGATCTGGGATGCGCCCAGATCGGTCTCGCGCTCAACCCGCTTGTGAACAGCCCCGACAACTACCAACCCTGGTCGCTGCGAGACGATGCGGCGCTGCGGCGCGAGACGCTGGCGGCGCTGCGCGAAACAGGCGTGTCGATCTCCCAGGGTGAGGGGTTCATCGTCGCAGCGGGCGCCGACATCGCCGATGCCGCGCGCGACATGGACCTGCTGTGCGAACTTGGAGCCCCTCGGGTGAACATCCTCAGCATCGATCCGGATCGGGGCCGTAGCTTCGACCAGTTCGCCGAATTCGCCCGGATGGCTGCCGAACGGGGGCTGTGCGCGACGCTGGAATTCATGCCTGGCCTGACCGTCCCCGATCTGCCCACGGCGCTGGCCGCCCTCGACCATGTGCGACAGGACCATTTCCGCCTGCTGATCGACACCCTGCACCTGGCCCGCTCCGGCGGCTCGGCCGCCGATCTCGCCGCGCTGTCCCCTGATCGCATCGGCTACGCCCAGCTGTGCGACGCGCCCCTCGCGCCGACGATCTCCAACTATGGCGAGGAAGCCAGCCATCATCGCCTGGCGCCGGGCGAGGGTGAGCTGCCGTTGCGCGCCATCCTGGAGGCCTTGCCGCGCGATATCGTCATTGGTCTGGAGACGCCCAGGCTGGACCTCGCCCAAGCCGGCGTCGAGCCACATCAGCGGCTGTCGGCTGGAGTCGATCGCACACGCCAGATGCTGGCGGCGCTCGAAGCTTGAGCCCCGCCCGCCACAATTTCAGGCCGTCACATCGCCAAACCGACAGGAGCCGACCATGAGCAGCATACCGGGGCGGCCGCACAGCATTGGAATATGGGGGCTCGCGTCCCTCATGCTTGTTCCAATCCTGGCCGGCATCGCATTCGGAAGCCCGACACCGGTCCTGTCGCAGATCAGCGCCCACTTCGCGACCACGCCCGGCGTGGACACGCTCGTCCGCGCGATGCTGACCTCGCTTGGCGCGGTGATGGTGGTGGGCGCGCCGATCACGGCGTTGCTGTCGGAGCGTTTCGGGGAGCGCAGGGTGCTCATTTGGGCGCTTGCGCTGTTCGCGCTTTCCGGCGCGGCCGGCGCGGTGCTGGACAATCTCTGGCTGCTCGTCGGATCCCGGATCGTCGTCGGTTTCGCCCTGGCCGCGACAGGCGTGACCGGCCTCACCCTGCTCACCAACTCGGTCGCGGACGACCAGCGTAATCGCTGGCTCGGCATATTCACCGTCACCGGATCGCTGGGCTCGGTCGTCGTCATGCTGCTCGCCGGCCTGCTTGGGTCGATCAACTGGCGGCTCGTGTTCCTGCTGCACCTGTTCGCGCTCCCCATACTGGCGATGATCATTCTGTCGACCAGACAGCCTGAGATCACCCGTGAGCGCGCTGAAGGCCCAGGCGCCCGCAGCCGATTTCCGCTGACGATCACCCTGCTCGGCATCATCTGCGGCGCGGTCACGACGACCCTGCCGATGTATGTGCCTTTTCACCTGAGGGACGTGGGTGAGATAGATCCGGCAAGGGTCGCGGGGCCCATGACCGCGGGGATATTTTCCGGGGCCATGGCCTCGCTCTGCTATGGCTGGATCCGCCGCCATCTTGGAGCCCCCGAGATCTTCGCGATCTGCTTCCTCCTGGCCGGGGTGGGCACGGGGATCGTCGCATGGAGCAACAGCCTGGAGGTGGCGGTCGCCGGCATGGTGGTCAGTGGCTTGAGCACCGGCCTGATCGCGCCCAACCTGTTCTCGGTCGCCGCCGAAGCGGAACCCGCGCGCCGGGCCAGGCGGATCGGCCTGGCGCGCGCCGGTTACTACGGGGCGCCCCTGCTCGCGCAGATCGCGCTGGAACCGGTGGCGATCAGTCTCGGAGCCAGCGGGGCCCTGTTCGCTATCGCGGGCTTCGCCACTGTGATGATCGCGGTCACCCTGCTTGGACGCCGCGTGCTGTTGGCGGCCTGATCCGGCGCGTCCCGGTTCGCAACGACCGTTGTCCCGGCCCACGGCCGAACTGCACTAGGGGAACCGCTCATGTCTCGCAAACTGACCTTCGGCTACCTCTATGATTTCCGCAATCCGCCGCAATGGAGCCGACCCTGGGCGGATCTCTACGCCGAACTCCTGGATGTGATCAGCTGGACCGAGGAGGCGGGTTTCGACGGCGCCTGGGTGCCCGAGCATCATCTGGCCGACGACGGCTATATGCCCTCGCCGCTGGTGGCGCTTTCAGCGATCGCGGCCCGCACCAAGCGGATGAAGATTGGCTCGGGCATCGCGCTGGCCCCGCTCTATCATCCGCTGCGCTTCGCCGAGGACTGCGCGGTGCTCGACATCTTCTCCGGCGGAAGGCTCGAGATCGGGATCGCCATCGGCTATCGCCGGCGCGAGACGGCGGCGTTCGGCGTCGACTTCACCAAGCGCGGGCGGATCTTCGACGAATGGCTGCAGATCGTGACGCGCCTGTGGGCGGGAGAGACGGTCGATTTCCAGGGCCGGCACTACACCCTCAATGGCGCGAAGGTCATGCCGCCGGCGCCCCGGGGACGCATCCCGCTTCATATCGGCGGCTTTACCGCCGCGGCGATGGAGCGCGTCGCCCGCTACGGCGACGGCTACATCGGCACGGAGGAGGTCTGCGGCCAGTATGTCGAGACGCTTCGCGACCAGGGCAAGGACGTAGGCCAGGCCAAGGTGCGCATCACCGCCCTCTTCCTGGCCGTCGCCCAGGATCCCGAACGGGCGATGGAGGAGCTGGCCCCCTACTACCACCACGTGAACAACGTCTATGGCGACTGGTTTGTCGAGGACCAGGCGCTCGGGGTGGCGGAGGGCTTGAAGCCGATGGCGCTCGATGAATTCAAGACGAGCGGTGCGCTGCAGATCATCACGCCTGAGGCCGCGATCGCCCTGTTCAAGTCGATGCAGGACCGCATGCCGCTGGATCATGTGATGATGATGATGCCGCCGGGGCTCCCGGCCGCGCGCTTCATTGACTATGCGCAGGTGTTCGCCAACGAGGTCATGCCGGCGTTTCGGTGAGCGGCGAATGGCGCTGTCTTCCCGTGGAGGGCCGGGTCTGCCACGGGTGTTCGAGGCCTGCCGGGCCGGCCTGCGGACAGGCCGTCAGCGGATCTCCAGGACTTGCCAGTCGGCGCCCGGTTCGCCAGTCCGGGTCTCGGCCACCTGATAGGCGATCCGTCCACGATAGGCCCAATAGCGGGCGCCCGTCTTGTCCTGTACCGGACGCCACTCGCCGACCGCAGCGGCGACCAGCGGCGCCGGCAACGGCTTCAGCCCATCACATCCGGCGGCGCAGACGCGGCCCGAGCGTGAGGCGTAGAGATCGTGCTTGGCCGAGTCGACGAACACATAGGCGACCTTCGACCATTGCGCGCCGACCCCGGCTGGCGCCGTGACCTGGGGCGCGGGCGGCTGGTAGAGCGCGGGATGCCAATAGAGCGTGGCCACGGGCACGCCGTCTACAAGCACCGTTGGCTTGCCGGAATATCCGGTCATGAACGAGGGGACCACCGGCAGGGGCGCCACCTCCTCGAAGCTCTTGCCGGCGAAGGTGTAGAGAGGGTCGCCCTTGTAGGCGAGGATCGCCTCGGCGCCACGCTGCTCCACCGTCCAGTCGCCATCGGCCTTGAAGCCGGCCGGCGCCAGGACGGGCCGCCAGTACTGGGCGCAGGTGGCGCCGCAGCGCGCCATGATGTCGAAGGAGCCGCGAGCGCGTTTTGCGGTCGAGATCGAGGCGATAGAGCGGGGCGCCATCCGCCTTGGCGAAGGACAGACCGTCTTCGCTCTTCTGGATCTTCAGCCCGGGCGGAAGGCTGCCGGCGGCGGCCTGGCCGAAGTTGGGAACCGCCGCGGCGAGACCCACCGCCAGGAACGCCCCCCGCATCGCAAGGCTCAGCCGCACGCCAATCTCCCTCGATCATCGCGCGTTTCAGACCGCGCGCCCGAGCATACCACGCCTATTCACTTCAGATATCGAAATATTGTCCGCTTTGCGCGGCGACGCTTGATCTCTTAGGCATTCCCGCGACAGAACGGGCGCCGAACGCCGTAGCCCGGCGCGTTGATCGAGTTGTTGACCATGAGCACGACCGCCAAGCCGGGCAGTTCGACCGAACCGTGGCTGGACCCGGACGTCGAGGCGTTCGTTCGGATCTACGACGCGTGGAAACAGACCTCCGGCCGCCTGTTGAAGCGTCTTTGGCGTGAGAAGGGCCTCACCGAGCGCAGGCTGTTCATTCTGGCGATGGTGCAGCGGGGCGAAAGCCGTCCCAGCCATCTGATCGAGGCGCTGGACGTCCTGCCGAGCACGATCACCTTCGAGACCGACAAGCTCGTCAAGGCAGGCCTGATCACCCGCGAGGCCCTGCCATCAGACCGCCGTGTCGTGCGGCTGTTGCCGACCGCGGAAGGTGTCGCCGTCTATCGTGAAATGGTCGAGGTGTTGAACGGCTACCTGCGCCCGCGGATCGCCGCCCTCGCCCCTGGAGAATTGGCCGCCTATCTCAGGGTAGGCCAGGCGGTCATCGGCTGGACCCTTCCGGCTGAGCTCAATCCCGACGAGTCCGGCCGGTTTTCCGAGGCTTCGCCGCCACGCGCTTCTCGCGCAGGCCCAAAGACCTAGGCCATGATCTCCGTGATCGACTTGGAAGTGCGCAGGCCGCCTTCGCCCCAGGTGTCGACCGGAACCCCCATGATCTGCTGAAGGGTGAGTCCCACGCGGGACGCCGGTGTTCCGCCGCCGGCGACATGCATGCCCGTCCTGACCTTCCCCCCGGCGCGGCCGGCCAGCATCATGGGCAGGCCCTCGACCGTATGGTTCTTGGCGAAATTGGTCTCGGAATGGGCGAACACCAGGGTGTTGTCCAGCAGCGTGCCATCGCCCTCCTTGAACTGTCCGAGCGTGTCCACAAACGTGCCGAAGGCCTCCATGCAGCGCTCCACGAACCACGTGGAATCCGGCTGGTAGCCTAGCTTGGGGTCCACCGGTTCCTCGTGGGTCAGCTGGTGATGGGAGATCGTACTGCCCGCCCGAGTCAGGGACGAAGCGCCGGTGTTGAAGCTCAGGTTGAAGACCCGCGTCTGGTTGCAGGCCAGCGCCATGGCCAGAAGGCGCGCCATGGTCTTGTGGTTCTCGATGACGTGCTCGATCTGGTTGTTGACCGGCGTGGTGTCGGAGGGCATGCGCGGAATCACACAGGCCTCCAGCGGCGCCGGCTTCTCCAGTTGAAGCGCCAGTTGCTGTTCGGTCTGGCGGAGCGCGGTGAAATACTGGTCGAGGCGGATCCGGTCGCTCGCGCCCAGCCGGCCTTCCAAATCCTTTCGCTGCTCGCCCACCGCCGAAAGCACGCTGTGGCGGGCCATGATCGCCGGGTTGGG
>CANJXI010000050.1 GCA_947478785.1 Caulobacteraceae bacterium | reverse complement strand
CGTGCGCGCGGACCGCTCGCTCATCCAGAACGCGATCCTCGAATCGGTCCGCTGGAACACCAACGTGCCGTTGTTCCCCCGCCAGGCGATCCACGACACCACCCTGCAGGGCGTTAAGATTCCCAAGGGCGCCATCCTGCATCTGTGCATCGGCGCGGCCAACCGCGACCCGTCCCGCTGGGAGAACCCCGACAAGTTCGACATCTTCCGTCCGATCCAGCGTTCGGTCGCCTTCGCCGCCGGCCACCACTCCTGCCTCGGCCAGCACGTGGCGCGCCAGGAGATCGAATGCGCGCTGAACGGGCTCCTCGACCGCTTTCCCAATCTCCGGTGGGACCCCTCGCAACCGCCGGCGACACTGCGGGGCGGGCTGTTGGCGCGGGCTCCCGGCCCCTTGCAGGTCTTGCTGCACTGAAGAGACGGCGAGAGGACGGCGTTTCCGGTTGAGGCGCCGCCTGGCCTATCGCCTCCCATCCGGGAGTGGCCGGGGCCTGTCGTCGAGCTAGTGTCCGCCAGCCATTGACACACCTCCGGGGAGGCGGGAGCCCAAGGGGTTCGCACGCCGGCCAGCGGCAGCACGAGAGGAACTGATGACCGGCGCCATGGCTCAGACCGCGGCCACGTCCAGAAGGCCCGGCCAGCTCAGGCTGGGCGTCATCCTGGAAGGCGCCGGCACGACCGCCGAGGGCTGGCGGCGCCCGGACATCAGGCCCGACGCCAGCATCGACATCCAGACCTACATCGCCCAGGCCCGGCGGGCCGAAGCCGCCCTGCTGGATTTCATCTTCATCGCGGATTCCCTGTTCATCACCTCGGATTCGGCGCCCCACCTGCTCAACCGCCTCGAGCCCCTGACGATGCTGTCGGCGGTGGCCGGCGCGACATCCAGGATCGGCCTCGTCGCCACCGTCTCGACCATGTTCTCCGAGCCGTTCACGGTCGCCCGGCAACTGGCCTCACTGGACCTGATCAGCCAGGGCCGCGCCGCCTGGAACATCGTCACCAGCGCCGTGCCGGCCGCGTCGCTCAACCACAGCCGCCCCGGCGACTTCGGAGCCACCGACCGCTACGTCCGCGCCGAGGAACATGTGGCCGTCTGCCGGGCGCTGTGGGACACCTTCGAGGACGACGCCTTCATCTACGACAAGGCGTCGGGCGCCTACGTCGACCGCTCGAAGGTCCATTCGCTCAACTTCAAGGGCGACTATTTCCAGGTCGCCGGCCCGATGAACATCCAGTCGTCGAAACAAGGCCGCCCGGTCCTGTTCCAGGCCGGCGCGTCGACCCAGGGCCGCGACCTCGCCGCGCGCTACGGTGATGCGATCTTCGCCATGACCTCCAACATGGACACCGCCAAGGCCTATGCCGACGACGTCCGGTCGCGCGCCGTGGGCTTCGGCCGCCGGCGCGAAGACATCATCTTCATGCCCCGCATCTCGCCCATCATCGGGACGACCGAGGCGGAGGTCGACACGCTCTATCGGGAGATCACGCGGCTCGCGAAGATCGAGGACGCCGTGCGCAACTTCGGGGTCTTCTTCGACGGCTACGACTTCTCCCGCCACAGGCTCGACGACCCCTTCCCGGCGATCGCGGTCGCCGCCGCCCCGGCGGACGTCCTCGCGCCCCGCGCCGATCCGCTGAAGTACATCGAGACCACCACGCCGGAACGCTTCGCCCGGGAGGCCCGGCGACGCGGCCTCACCCTGCGCGAGGCGGCCCTGGAGTTCGCGACGCCCCGCACCGAGTTCATGGGCACGCCGGAGGCGGTCGCCGACGCCCTGGAGCGCTGGTTCCAGGCTCACGCGGCCGACGGCTTCATCATCCGCGGCGGCGACTTCGAATCCTTCGCCCGCAATTGCATTCCCATCCTGCAGGCGCGCGGCCTCTTCCGGGTGGACTACGAGGCCGACACCCTGCGCGGCAACCTCGGCCTGCCTGCGGCCGTAAACCGATATGCCGCCGCGCGCGAACGACAGCCTGCCTGATCCCAAAGCACGAACCCAAGAGGGAGACACATGGCCCAGCGCGCGACGTCGGCATTTGGCCCGACCGCCCATTTCTACGAATGCCCCAGATGGCGGGCGGGCCGCTGGTGGGTCTCCGACATGCGCGGCGAAGCCGTCTACAGCTTCTCAGCCGAGGGCGAGGCGCGGGTGGAGATCGAGATGGCGCGCCCCGCGGGTCTGGGCTGGCTGCCGGACGGCAAGCTTCTCGTCGTCTCCATGGACGCCAGGCTGGTGCTGCAGGTCAGCCCCACGGGCCAGGTCGAGAAGACCATCGACCTGGGGCCGCTCTTCGGCGAGACCAAGGGCTTCCTGAACGACATGGCGGTCACCAAGGCCGGCCACGCCTACGTCGGCTTCGACGCCGACTTCCACGCCTATGGGCCGGACGCGGACCTGGGAATGGTCGTCCACCTGCCGCCCGACGGCCGGCCGGGTGTCGTGGCCGAGGGACTGGCCTTTCCGAACGGCATGGTGCTCACGCCCGACGAGTCCACGCTTGTGGTGGCCGAGACCATGCAGCCCCGGCTGGCCGGCTTCGCCATCGGGCGGGACGGCGGCCTGACCGCCCGCGGCCCCTGGGGCGTGCTGGCCCCCAAGCGCGACGGCCGCCCCGCCGGCGGCCCGCCGCTGGGCGACAAGCGCGTCCAGCTCGACGGCTGCGCCATGGACGCCGAGGGCTTCGTCTGGGCCGCCGACGTCAACACCGGCTGCCTGCGGATCGCGCCCGGCGGCGAGATCGTCGATGCGATCGTCCTGCCCGACGGCTTGCGCACCTTCGCCTGCGGCCTCGGCGGGCCCGACGGGCGAACCCTGATGATCTGCGGGGCCGACGACAATTTCGCCGACCGCACCAGCCGCCGTGAAGCCCAGCTGTTCACGGCCCAGGTCGAGGTCGCAGCGCCATGAGCCTCTGGCGGGACCGCATCGGACGGGTCGGCATCTGGTCGCTGGAGCTCCGCTTCGGCGAACCGGCCGCAAGCCTTGAGGCCGCCCGCGAACTCGACCAGCTCGGCTTCGGCGCGCTCTGGGTGCCGGGTGGCGTGGGCGGCGACATCCTGGCGACCATGGACCGGCTGCTCGACGTCACCCAGCGCACGACGCTCGCCTCGGCGATCATCAACATCTGGAGGCACGAGCCGGCCGAGATCGGAACCTGGTGGCGCGGGCAGACGCCGGCGCGCCAGGACCGCCTGCTGCTGGGCCTGGGCGTCAGCCACGGCCCGCTGATCGGCGCCAGCTACGCCAGGCCGCTCGCCAAGATGAGCGGCTACATCGACGCCCTGGAGGCCGAGGGCGTGCCGGGCGCGCGTCAGTGCCTGGCGGCGTTCGGGCCCAAGATGCTGGCGCTCTCCCGCGACCGCACCGCCGGCGCCCATCCCTATCTGGTGACCCCGGAGCACACCGCCTCGGCCCGCGCGCTGCTGGGCCCCGACGCCATGCTGGCCCCCGGTCAGGCCGTCACCTTCGAGACCGACCCGGATCGGGCCCGCGAGATCGCCCGGGGCGCGCTCTCGGTCTACCTGAAGATGCCCAACTACATGGCCAGCTGGAAGCGCCAGGGGTTCACCGACGAGGATATCGAGACCGCCAGCGACCGGCTCTGCGACGCCCTGGTGGTCTGGGGCGATGTCGGGCGCATCGTCGAGCGCGTGAACGCCCACCTGGCCGCCGGCGCCGACCACGTCTGCCTCAAGGTAGTGCGCGGCGCGCCGGGAGGTGACGCGAGCGACCTGATGGAAGACTGGCGCGCGCTCGCCGCCGCCCTGCTCTGACCCGCCTCAGCCGAGGCGCGTCGGCCCCGCCAGGTGCCCGCCGTCCACGACCAGGGCCGAGCCCGTGCAATAGCTGGAGTCGTCCGAGGCGAAGAACAGCGCCGCGCCCGCCACCTCTTCCGGCGTGCCCAGGCGCGGCAGCGGCTGGGCGTCCAGCGCCACCCGCGTCCGGGCCAGCGCCTTCTCTCCGGCCGCCAGCACCAGCGGCGTCGCGATGATCCCCGGATGGATGGTGTTCACCCGGATCCCGTGGCGGCCCTCCTCCATGGCGATCGACTTGCTCATGCCCGCCACCGCATGCTTTCCGGCGACATAGCTCGACAGCCCCGCCACGCCGACCAGGCCGTCGATGGACGAGATGTTGATGATCGAGCCACCGCCGCGGGCCCGCATGGCCGGGATCGCCGCGCGCATGCCAAGCCAGGCGCTCGTCACATTGACGTCCATGACCCGCTGGTGCGCCTCTAGTTCGCTGTCGATCAGGAGGCCCACGCCCGTCGTCCCGCCCACATTGTTGACCAGGATGTCCAGGCCGCCGAACGCCTGGGCCGCGGCGATCACCTGGTCCCAGTCCTCGCGGCGGGTGGCGTCAGACCGCACGAAGACGCATCGCTGACCCAGCTCGTCCGCGATTTCGCGCCCCCGGTCGTCCTGGATGTCGGCCAGCACCACGTTCGCGCCCTCGGCGGCGAACCTGCGCGCCACCGCCTCGCCGATCCCCTGCGCGGCGCCCGTGACGATCGCCGCGCGTCCCTGAAGGCGCCCATTCATCGGACGGCCCCGCGCACTTCATCGGCGGATTGGCCGGCGAGCATGTCCAGCATCCGGGCCGTTGTGACACCCAGGGCATAGTGATCGCCGGTGACGGCCAGTGCGCCCGCGTGGGCGTCCGGCGTCTTGGCCGCCGTGGCGTCCGTGACGATGTAGCCGTGGTAGCCGAGGTCGAAGCCGGCCATGGCGGTCAGCAGCACGCAGGCGTTGGTGGCGACGCCTGTGTATATGACGTGCCGCACCCCCAGATGACGCAGATGCGTGTCGAGGGCGCTCGAGGTGAACCCGCCGGACCCCAGCTTCAGCAGGTCGATGTCTCCGGGCTCGACGCTCAGTTCGTCGATCAGGGCCGCGCCGTGGGACCCCTCATAGGCCTCGGCGGCCCGCATCAGCTCCCGCATCCCCGCCACCGCGTCCCGGAAATCCGGAGCGCTGGCGCCGGCCCGCAGATAAACCACCTTGCCGCCCGCTTTGCGGCACCCGTCGATCAGCCGCAGGTGGTTGGGGATGACGGTCTCCTCGATACGCCGCTCATAGCCGGGATTGGTCGTCACCGGCGTGCTGTTCGACCGCCACCGGAACATCCAGTTGATCATGTCGACGACGACAACGGCGGTGCGGTCGGGCTCCAGGGGCGGGCGTTCGTACATCATGATCTTCCGGCTCCCGCCCCCCTTTTATAGGCTGACGCCGCTCAGTTTAGCCGCCGTGGCGATTGCGGCGCCATGCCGGAAAAGTCATAGGTCTATCTCGAATGAAGGAAGCCCGGATCCGGCGCGAGAGCCGGACCAGGTCCGAAGTGGAGGATTCCGATGAGCGGTCTTGACCTGGTGATCCGTGGCGGCCTCGTGGTCGATGGCTCTGGCGCCGAGGGTCGGATCGCCGACGTGGGCGTGGCCGGCGACCGCATCGTCTCGATCGGGTCCATCGCCGAGCGCGGCGCCCGCGAGATCGACGCCGAGGGCCAGGTGGTGAGCCCGGGTTTCATCGACGGCCACACCCACATGGACGCCCAGATTCACTGGGACCCGCTGGGCGCCAACTCCTGCTGGCACGGCGTGACCTCGGTGGTGATGGGCAACTGCGGCTTCTCGATCGCGCCCCTGCGCACGGGCCAGCAAGCGCTGGTGGCCCGCAACCTGGAGCGCGCGGAGGACATCTCCGGCGCCGCCATGAACGCCGGCATCAACTGGCGCTGGGAATCCTTCGAGCAATACATGGACGTCGTCGATAGCCTGCCCAAGGGCATCAACTACGCCACCTATGTCGGCCATTCGGCCCTGCGGACCTGGGCCATGGGGGAACGGGCCTTCGAGGAAACCGCCACCGAGGCGCAACTGGACATGATGGCCGCCGAGGTGCGCCGCGCCATGGCCGCCGGCGCCGTGGGCCTGTCCACCTCCCGCAGCCAGTCGCACGAGACCTCCGACGACCGCCCGGTGGCCTCCAGGCTCGCCGACTGGAACGAGGTCCGCGTCCTGCTGAACCAGCTGAAGGGCCGCAAGGGCGCGATGTTCGAGCTGGCCAACGAGTATCCCACCTCGGATCCCGACCAGACCCGCGCCTATTACGACCGGCTGGCCGACATCTCGCTGGAGAACGACATCACCACCACCTTCGGCGTGATGGGCGGCGCCCCGCAGCTCAAGGCGCTAGACGACGCCGCCGCCAAGGGCGCCCGGATGATCGGCCAGAGCCACAGCCGCGGCGTCACCGTGCTCCTCTCCTTCAGGACGGTGCTGCCGTTCGACCGTCTGCCGGCCTGGAAGGAATTCCGCGCCAAGCCGCTGGCCGAGCAGGCCGCCGGATTGCGCGATCCCGAAACCCGCCGAGCCCTGGTTAAGGCAGCTATCGAGGGGGACTATGGCCGTTCCGTGGGCGCCGAGGCGCACGCGCCGAACTGGGAAAACCTCTACGTCTACGACAGCCCCCTGCCGCCCTTCCCCTGCCTGGCCGACCTTGGCCGGGCGCGCGGCGTGCATCCGATGGAGGTGCTGATCGACGAGGCCCTGGCGCACGAGCTGGAGACCTTCTTCATCCAGCCGATCACCAGCATGGATCCCGAAAAGCTGCTCATGACGATGCGCCACCCGAAGACCGTCATGACCTTCTCCGACTCCGGCGCCCACGTCAGCCAGATCGCCGACTCCTCGATCCACAGCCACCTGATCGGCTACTGGTGTCGGGAGAAGCAGGCCTTCACCCTGCCGGAAGCGATCAACATGATCACCGCCCGCGGCGCCGCGGCCTGGAGCCTCGCCGACCGCGGCCTGCTGCGGGAGGGCTACCTGGCCGACCTCAACATCTTCGATCCCGCGACCTTCGGCCCGGCGATGCCGGAAGTGGTCTACGACGTGCCGTCGGGCGCGCGCCGCCTGTCGCAGAAGTCCATCGGCATGAAGGCGACCATCGTCGGCGGCCAGGTGCTCATCGAGGACGGCGCCCACACCGGCGCGATGCCAGGCCGGTTGATCCGGCGGAAGGACTAGGCGCGCTTCCATGTCGCGCTGGGTCGCCCACACGCTCGCCGTGGCCGTTGTCCTGGGCGGCGCGTTCGCCGCGCAGGCCGCCGAGCCGGCGGAGAGCATCACGCCGGCGTTCGGCAACACCGTGGTCGTCACCTATCCGGACGGGCACACCAACCGCATCTGGTTCCTGGCGGACGGGAAATGGGATGGCCAGAGCCGGCACGGCTACGCGCGCAGCGGCCGCTGGAGTCTGCGGCGGAACGGCGGAATCTGCCTGAAACAGGCCCAGCCGCCCACCCTGCCGATCAGCTTCTGCACCAATTTCCCCTCGCCCTTGAGGCTCGGCCTTCGCTGGGATTCCAAGGACGTGCTGGGCCGGGCTGTGACGATGTCCCTCCTCAAGGGGGTCGTCCCCTTGGCGGAGGGCGCGCCGCGCTAGAGCGTGTCAGGATGAACTGGATACCGGTTCACCCGTCCGACGCGCTCTAAACATTTGGCGATTATATACTTTGCAAACTAGCCACTTCGACTAGGTAGAAAACCCGCTGACGACCCAGCGGATAGCCAAGGCCGCGATCAGCAGGGCGGCCGGGATGCTGAATGCCAGGATCAGCGTTTTCGTGATCGAGATGGGCGGTTCGTAAAGGCCGAAGACCTGCGCGTCGGAAAGCTCACCAGACCCCGGCTTCGGTTGATAGTCGCACCAGGAGCCGCGCTTCGCGGGTGTCTGGCAGGCAGTGACCTGCTTTCTGATTGGTCGCCAGGGATCGCTGTAGACCTCGTAGGTCGCCACCGCGCCGACCCCCAAAACCCAAACAACCGTGAACAGCAGCCAAAGACGGAAGAGGCCCTGTCGCCAGTTCATTCCTCTGGCTTCTTGGGCGCTGGCGGAGCTTTGGCCAGCTTCCTCAGCCGCTCGTCAAACGCCTCTTCGTCCTCGTCGCACTCTAGCTCGCGGGCTAGGTCGGCGAACTTGTCGGCCTGGGTTTTCGGTTCGTCTGCCATGTGGCGATTTTATCAGAATCACGACCTTCTGTAAGGTTAGGTCTGCGGCGGGCTTCAGGCAACTAATAAGTTGACTTCTATTACAACTCCGATAGCATGCGGTCACGCCGTTCGGGCTGGCCTCATCCGCGTCATGCTGCGCCGCGAAGGGCCGGAACTGAAGCGGTGGCTGTACGTAACGGAGGATATTGCGCGCACCCTCGATGGAACGGCGGGAACCCCGCATTTTCCAGATGCGGCGGCAGACGTTCAGAACGCGAAATACTCCTCCGGCTACCTGATCAATGTGAGCGAGCAGAAGAAGGAGTGGGGCAAAAACCAGGGTCCCCAACTAGAGCGAGTCCACAACGTTGATGAGGTGTGGATGATGTGTTTCCGAACGCCGCCGCCGGGTTGGCGGCTGTTCGGACGCTTCCTCTGCAAGGACGTTTTCGTTGGGCTTATCCTTGTGGAAAAATTCGACGTTGTTCGGAAGTACGAAGAGACTGGAAGGCAAGCAATCGCAGATTGGGAGAGAATCCTAAGTGAAGATCCGCTTCGTTCTAGTGATCTAGACGATTACATCGGCCCTGTATGGAACAACCTTGATGAAGAAGAAAAGCAACAATGATCATATGAGAGACTATGATCGGATGTTCTTCTCAGAGAGCGTTATTAGTCTCTTTTGGGCGGTGATAAAAGACAAGCGCAAGCGTGGAAAATTTACGCTCCAGTCGGTCGCCGATGCTGCCGGAGTAGATAAGAGCAAAATATCTCGTGATTTTTCTGGCGCTCCCAACTGGCAGCTCAATACGATGGTCGATTACGCAAGCGCGCTTGGCATTGACCTCGAAATTCGGGCACGCGACCGTCAGACGGGTGCTATTATTACCCCGTCCGGTCCAGTTGAATCGCCATATCTAATGGGCAAAAGCAGCGGCAAGGTTGACGCCTTTGCCCCGATGGGCGCGGAGAGCGGCACGTGGGAGATTGATACCAGCCCCCTGAACGACGACCATGCGGTTCTTCGCGTTTTCGCCAGTATCGGCTAATGATTCCTACCCTCCCCTTCGGCAACACCATTTTTTGCGACGACATTCGTGACGAAGTCGGCGGGAAGAACAGTTTTATGGGCGTTTACGCGGGCGATATTCGCTTGCCCGAGGTTCCTGGGAATCTGGCGAAGTTCGGCTTTGGCGTGCGGTACTTCCATGCGGTTGATGATGCCCGAGAACCGGTGATCCTTCGGATCTTCGTGCCCGGGAAAGAGGGCGATATCCTCGCACTTGAAGCGGCTTTGCCTGTCGCCGAAGCCCGAAAGGGCGCTACGGCGCCAAGCTTCAGAGACGATGATGCTGAGACGCCATTGTTGGCGCTCATGGCGAACGTCGTCATGAGTCCATTTCAGGTACAGGCGACAGGGCGGATCAAGGTGCGCGCGTATGTTGGTCCCGAGGAAGAAGAGATACGGTTAGGTACGCTGGCGGTGGAATTAGCTCCAACCGTCCTACCGCGCCCAGATGACGATGCTTCTTAGTTCGCCACTTGCTACGGCGCGGCTTAGCGACCTTCTTAGACCTAGGGGCGGCTTGGGCTGTCAGACAATTTATAGGTAAGGCGCTTGCCGACCACGCCTTGTAGCGCCGTCACGGCGCGGGCGGTGTCGTCATAGCCGTTGGCGATCCGGTGGCTGTATCGGAAATCGAACTCGGCCAGATACCGATGCAGATGCTTCTTAGAAGCGTGCTGATAGATGCCCTTCATGCCGCGCTTGAAGATGCTGAAATAGCCTTCGATGGTGTTGGTGAAGACGCTCGGATCGACCGTGGAGACGTACTCGCCGCGCAGGTGGTTGACGGTGCCGTGGCCGGCGAAGTCATGGCCGATCTTCTTGTAGACGTGGGCCTCGTCGGTCATCAGCCGCGCCTCGCGAGAGATGTTCGCCGCTAGGATCGGAGCGATGGTTTCGGGACGCAGGTTGTCCACCACCATACTGCGAACGCGGCCCGTCTCGCGGTCCACCAGGGCGAGCACCTTGAGCTTGTGGTGGAAGGCCCGTTTCACCTCCATGCCCGGCTCGCGCCCGATAAAAGTCTCGTCCACTTCGACCGCGCCGCCGCCGTGGCCGAAGGGCGCCAGTTCGTCGCTGCGCATCGCTTCGCGGATGCGGTGGGCGAGGAACCAGGCGCTCTTGTAGGTGATCTCCAGCGTGCGGTGCAGCTGGTGGGCGGAGACGCCCTTCTTGCTGCTGCACATCAGGTGCATCGCTTGGAGCCAGATGTGCAGGGGCAGCTTCGATTCCTCGAAGATCGTCCCCATGCGAACGGTGAACTGCTTCTTGCAGTCGCCACAGCGTTTGAGGCCGAAGCGAACGCGCTTCTCAGGGTTCGGCGCGATGGCGCTGATGCGGCCCATGCAGCCGCAGTGATGGCAGACCGGACCATCGGGCCAGATGACCTTTTCGACCCGCGCAAAGGCGGCGGCTTCGTCGTGGAAGTGAGGGGCGGAAAGGATCGACATATCGGGTCTCGCTGCTTGCCCGATTGTTATAGCTCAGCTTCTCGTGTTTGCAAAGTATATAATCGCCAAACATTTGAAGATAGACCCTTTCATCCGGTTCAAGTGATTCCGCCTGAACCTGAAAGGGTCTAGGTCTCGGCCGGCGCCGGGGCGTCGCCCGCCCTCCGGGGCCTCATCCGATCGACCCATGCGCCGAGGGTCTGTACCAGCAGGCTGATCGGCGTCTCGCCCGGTCGGCGGCGGCTGCCCACGAACACCCAGACGCAGAAGCCCGCGAACAGTCCGAACGGCCCCCAGATCGCGACCTCCGGCGACAGCTTGCCATGTTCCGCCAGCCCCTCGCCGAACTGCAGGCCGTACTGGAAGGCGATCAGGACGAAGCCGGCCAGGATCAGGCCAACGGCCCTGCGTCCCCGCTTGGCGGCGAGCCCGAGCGGGAAGGCCATCAGCGGCAGGAAGGGCAGGACGATGGAACGCGCCACCCGCGCGTAGAGCTCGGCCAGCAAGGTGGCGCGCGGGATCAGCGAGCGGGGCGCCGCGGCGGCGCGCGCCAGTTCCGACAGAGTCAGCTCCCGCTCGTCGCCGCCCCGCGAACGCATCAGCGTCTCGGCGCCCTTCAGGTTGGTCTGCAGGACGAAGGTGTTGAACCGCACCGTCGTGAACCCGCCATCCGCGCTTTCCCGGACTTCGGTCCCGTTCTGCAGCAGCAGGCTCACGGCCTTGCCGTCAGGATGCCTGGACAGCTGGGCCGAACGGGCCGTGATGATCTCTTCGCCGGTGGCGAGATGACGGCGGACGAAGATGTACTGCAGCTTCTCGCCGGCGATGTCGGCGCTGTCGGCTGTCATGATGGTCACGCCGTCGCTGATGAAGGCGCCCCCCGAGAGCCGGCCGTTCCAGCCCGAATTGACGGCGGCGTGGAAGACGGCCCGATAGGCATAGCGGCTGTAGGGCTGCAGGTAACCGAAGACCATCAGGCTGAAGGCCGTCAGCACCAGCGACAGCATCAGCAGGGGCGCGGCGATGCGGGTGAGCGGCACGCCGCTGGCCAGCAGGGCCGCGACCTCGGACCCGTCGTCGAGCCGGGTGACCACGATGAACAGGGCCACGAAGAACGCCACCGGCAGGGCAAGGCCCAGGAAGTGTGGAATGAGCGAGGTGGTCAGCTGGAACACCGGACCGAACCGCGAGTCGGCCTGGGACAGGACGTCGAGCAGCTTCAGCGCCCGCTCCAGCAGCAGCGATATGATCGTGACCAGCAGGCAGGCCAGCATCGGCCACACCGTCAGTCGCAGGATATAGCGGTCGATCAGCCCCAGGTGCGGCAGATGGTCCGCCGACGACGAAACGGGGTCAGCCCTGCTCATCGCATACCGCGGCCTTGGGCGGGCCGGGGACCCGGCCTCGCACACGCATCTTGCCGCCAGGGGCTGAACATCGAGATCGCATACAGCATCCAGGCGCGATCTGCATCGGCGAGCCCCTGTTCGTCAAACAACTGTTCCGTCACGGACCTTCGTGGCGGCTTTCCCGGAGGCCGGACCGCGCGCTAGGATGCGATCAAGCCGGCGTCAGTCCGGGCCCGTCGACAACCGCCACTGCCCCAGGAACAGTCCCATGACGACACTGCCGCTCGTGCGCCCCGAACTGCGCGACTTCATCCAGGGGTTCTCGATGCCCTCGATGAATGCTGAGCGGATGGCGGAACGGCGGAACATGCCCCTGCCCGCGCCCGAGGCCGAGGAGACACCCGATCTCGAAGTGACCGAACGGCGCATCCCCGGATCCGCCGGCGGGCCTGACGTACGGGTTCTGGTCTTCCGGCCGACGAATGCGAAGGGGCCAATGCCGGGCATCCTGCACATCCACGGAGGCGGCTACATCATCGGCAGCCCCGAAGCCTCCGCGCCCGGCAATCGGCAGTTCGCCAGCGAGCTTGGTTGCGTGATCGTGGCGCCGGCCTACCGGCTGGCGCCGGAGACGCCGTTCCCGGGGCCGCTGGAAGACTGCTACGCGGGCCTCAAGTGGCTGCACGACAACGCCCGGGAACTGGGCGTCGACCCGGCCCGGATCGCCATCAAGGGCGAGAGCGCGGGCGGCGGACTGGGCGCGGGCCTGGCGTTGCTGGCCCGCGATCGCGGCGAGGTCCCGGTCGTCTTCCAGTGCCTCACCTATCCGATGATCGACGACCGTCCGGCGGCCGAGCCGCACCCCTATGTGGGCGAATTCATCTGGGATCCCGACAGCAACCATTTCGGCTGGAGCAGCTATCTCGGCCGCGAGCCGGGCGGGGACGGCGTCTCGCCCTACGCCGCCCCCGCGCGGGCCGAGGATTTGAAGGGCCTGCCCCCCGCCCTGATCATCGCCGGGACCCTGGACCTCTTCATGGAAGAGAACCTCGAATATGCGCGGCGCCTGACGCGTGCGGGCGTGCCCGTAGAGCTGCAGCTCTATCCCGGCGTCTACCATGGCTTCGGAATGGCCGGCGACACCGAGATCGCCCGGCGCTACTACCGCGATTGCCGGGACGCCCTCGCGTCGGCCCTGCGGGTCGGCTGAGCCGCCGGGCCTGCAAGGCTCGCGTTGCAATCCGAAGCGCGGCTGGGCTGGTGTTTGTTCAACGGGTGTCGCATGCCGACCCCATGGTGACGTTGAGATGACGCCGGAGGCGAGCGGACCGCGACTCAGGCCACTGGCCGCGATCCTCGCGATCGGCCTGGGCGTTCTGCTCGCCGGCGGGGCGCAGGCGGCGCCGTTCCGCATCTTCCGCTTGCCGTCCGAACCCGTGGACCGCGCCCTGATCCGCTTCGCCGTGCAGGCCGGGGCGTCGGTCGGTGGTTTTCCCGCCCCCGGTTGCGAAGGCCTGAGCCGTCCCCTGGTCGGTCCCATGACCCCGTCGGAGGCCCTCAGGCGCATGCTGCCCGCCGGCTGCAAGTCGATGGCCGTCGACGCCCACAGTTTCCGCATTTTCGGGACCGAGAGAAGGCCGGCCGGCCCACCGGCGACCGTGGCGCCGCAGGACACGACACCCACCAGCGTCGACGAAATCGTCGTCACGGCCGAAAAACGTCCCGAGCCGCTCCGGGGCAGTCCCTTCGCGGTCAGCGCCCTCACCCACGAGGAGATGGAGCGCCTCGGGGCGAAGGACTTTGCGGGGCTCGTCTCGCAGCTGGTCAGCGTCGCGGAAACCAATCTGGGCCCCGGGCGGAACAAGATCTTCATCCGTGGCCTGTCCGACGGAACCTTCACCGGCAAGACCCAGTCGACCGTCGGGCTCTATCTCGACGACGTCCCGATCACCTACAGCGCGCCAGATCCCGACCTCCGCTTCGCCGATGTCGAGCGCCTGGAGGTGCTGCGCGGACCGCAGGGCACGCTCTATGGGTCCGGGTCCATGGGCGGCATCGTACGCATCGTCACCGCCAGGCCCGATCCCACGCGGTTCCTTGGCGGCGCGGCGGTCGAAGGCATGGCCAACGGGCGCGACGACCGGTCCTATGGCCTGGAAGCCATGGTCAACCTGCCGCTGCTGGGCGGCAAGGCCGCGGTGCGGGCCGTGGCCTACGACGAGAAGCTCAGCGGCTATCTCAACAACACCCGCCTGAACCTGGACGACGTGAACCGCGGGCGCCGCAGCGGTTACCGGATCGCCGGACTGATCGAGCTCCCGGACGCCTGGACGGCGCGGATGAGCTACGCCCACCAGGCGATCGACAACGCCGACAGCCAGTACACCGACGGCTCCGGCAAGCTCAGCCGCGAAACCGAGCTGCGCGAGCCGCACGACAACGACTTCACCCAGATAAGCGCCACCCTCACTCATCCGGGCGCCGCCGCCGACCTGCTGCTGTCGGCCGCCTATATCGATCACGACCTGCAGACCCGCTACGACGCGACGGGCGCGTTTCGCGGCGACCGCTTACATACCGCCGCCTTCGACGAGCATCTGGAGGTGGAGCTGTGGGTGGCGGAGGCCATCCTGACGTCAAACGAGCCCGGACGTTTCCGCTGGCTCGCGGGGGTCTTCGCTTCGCACTCCGATGAACACGATTCCGGTCGCCTGGGCCCTCCCACGGGCCCGGCCCTCTCGCGCTCGGTCTACGTCCGGCGCGACCGGCTTAACGAAGCCGCCGCGTTCGGCGAGGCGGTCTACGACATCACGCCGCGGCTCACCGCGACGCTCGGCGGCCGGCTGTTCGCCACCCGCGTCTCGTTCAACGCGGGGGACTTCGAGCTGGCGCGCTCGCCGATCCCGGCGGTTGGATCGCACCTGACGGACCAGGGTTTCACACCGAAACTCCGCGTGAGCTACGCCTTCGCGCCCGACGTGGTGATCTATGCACAGGTGCAGGAGGGCTATCGCGCCGGCGGCTTCAACGTCCCGTCGGCGGCCGACGGCATGGCGGTCGGCCCGGACGTGCCGAGCTTCCGGCCGGATCGGCTCCGGAATTTCGAGATCGGCGGAGAAACGCCGCTGTTCAACCGCGCCCTGACCCTGCGCGCGGCGGTATTCCGGGCGTTGTGGACCAATGTGCAGACCGACCAGTACCGAACGTCCGGGGCGCCGGTCACGCTCAACATCGGCGACGGATCGAACACCGGAGTGGAGGTCGAGACGATCTGGCGGCCCGACGCGCATCTGCAGGTTCGGCTCAACCTGCTGCTGGACAAACCGCGGCTCACCCGCACCCGGGATGTCTTTCCGGCCCGGGTGGACATCGGCCTTCCCGGCGTGGCCAAGCGGACCGCCGCGGCGGATGTGGCCTACCGCTGGCAGGCGACCGCGAAACTTCAGGCCGAGGTGTCCGCCCAGGTCTCGTACGTCGGACGCTCCTTCCTCACCTTCGACGGCGGCGCGGCGAGCGCCATGGGCGGATATGGATCGGGCCGCATCGCCGTGGCGCTGAAGGCCGACAGGTGGCAGGCCCGGGGCTACGTCGACAACGTCACGGACGAGCGGGGAAACACCTTCGCCTTCGGAAATCCCTTCAGCCGCACCCGGACAACCCAGGCCACGCCGCTCCGTCCGCGAACGTTCGGGCTTGCGCTTGACCGAAGCTTCTGAATTGAAACGCCGGGCATGATGCGGCGGTCCGATCCATGAACGCGAGCAAGGCGGCGCTGCTGCAGGCCTATCTCGACCAGCGAGTCGCCCTCGTGCGGTTCTTCACGCTTCGCCTCAAGTCGGCGGAAGCGGCGGAGGACCTTGTGCAGGACATCTTTCTGCGGATCTCCGCGCTCGACAGCGCCGTGGAAATCCACAATCCGGCCGCCTACCTCTACCGGCTCGGTTCGAACCTGATGCTTGATCAGATCCGGGGACAGCGGCGCGCCTCGACGCGCGAGTTTGCGTGGCGCGAAAGCCATCGGACCTTGTCTGGCGGCGAGGAGGTCGCCGAAGATCGTCCCGCCGACGAGGCGCTGGCCGCGCGCCAACGGCTTGAGGCGATCGTCCGTATCGTCGAGGAGCTTCCGTTGCAGACCCAGCGCGTCTTCCGGATGCACAAGTTCGATGGCCTCAGCCATTCCGAGGTCGCCCAGCAGCTGGGCATTTCCCGGAGCGGCGTGGAGAAGCACGTGATGGCGGTCCTGAAGCGGCTCGCGGAACGGCTCGCGTGATGGCCCGTCAATCCAGGTTAGGAGGACATTGGCGGCCCGTGGCGTCATTCCATATGGACGGGCGTCGAGACGCCACGAGAAAGCAGGGGCGATGAGCCGCGAGGGCGATGACCGCGATGCTGGCGAGGTGGCTGAGGAGGCCGCCGGCTGGTTCGTGCGCCTGCGGGACGAAGACGCCCCGCACGAGGCCTGGCTGGCGTTCGAGCGCTGGCTTGGCGCGTCTCCCGCTCACGCCGCCGCCTATGAGCGGCTTGAGGCCCTGTGGGTGGAATTGGACCAGGTCCCGCCCGGCCTAATCAAGGCGCCGGGGGCCGCGGCCAACGATTCCACGCCGACCGCCCAAGGTCGCGCCGATCGCGGGCTGCCGCGCCGGGCGTGGCTCGCGGCGGGCGCCGGTCTGGCCGCGACGGTCGCCCTCGCGGTCTTCGGCGCGGCCAGCTGGGTCCAGGATCCGGCCTATGTGGCCTACGACACCGCGCCGGGCCAGACCCGCGACATCACGCTCGCCGACGGCAGCCACCTTCGGCTCAACGCCGACTCGCACATCCAGGTCAGCCTGGGCCGGCGCGCGCGTCGGGTCAGGATGACCGACGCCGAGGCCACCTTCGACGTGACACACGATCCACGCCGGCCGTTCCTGATCGCCGTCGGCGACCGCGCCGTGAAGGTGGTAGGCACCCAGTTCAACCTACGCCGACGCGACGGCCGGATCGACCTGACCGTCCGGCGCGGGGTCGTCGAGGTTCGCCCGGCCGGCGACGAGGGCTCGACCCCCGCCCGCGTGCGGGTCGGCCAGCGGCTGACCCACCGGGAGGGATCGGTCGCCAGCCAGGTCGCCCCGGCCGATCCCGAGGAGGCGTTCGCCTGGACCCGCGGCCAGCTGATCTATCGTGATGCGCCGCTCAGCGAGGTGGCCGCGGACCTCAGCCGAAGCCTTGGCGCCTCGGTGAACACCGCCGACCGCGCCGCGGCGACCCTGCGCTTCACGGGCGTGCTGACCATCGACGACACCGCATCCGTGGTGCGCCGGCTGGAGGCCTTCGCGCCGATCAGGGCCGAGAAGACCGCCGCCGGCGTCGTCCTGCACCGCCGCGCCGGCGGCTGATCCTCCCCCAGACCAAGTCCCAGATTCAGCGATCGCGCTTTTTTTCTGAGGTGCAGCTCGCACCACGGCGTCACTAGCCTGTAGGCCGGGCCATCCGGCATCCGCGGGGGCGGCCGGGACTTGGCATGCGCATCATTTGCGATTTCGACGGCACCATCTCTCGCGACGACACCACCGACCTTGTCCTGGAGCGCCTCGCCAGCCCTGGATGGCGCGATCTGGAGGAGGACTGGCTGACCGGGCGGATCTCCGCGGCCGAGTGCATGCGCGGCCAGATCGCCCTGATCGGCGGGTCGGAGGCCGACCTGGACGCCGTCCTGGACGGCGCTGTCCTGGACCCTGGGTTCGTCGCCTTCGTGGAGTGGTGCGAAGCCCGTGGCCTGCCGGTCAGCATCGTCAGCGATGGCGTCGACCGGTTCATCGCCCGGATCCTGGCCCGCGACGGTCTCGAACGCCTGCCGGTCATCGCCAACCGGCTGGCCGGCGCGCCGGGCGGGAGGCTTCTGGAGCAGCCGTGGATCAGGACGGGCTGCGCGGCCGGCTCCGGCGTCTGCAAGTGCGCGGCCGCCGCCTATCCCGACACCTCCGCCCCCGACACGCTCGTCTATGTCGGGGACGGACGCTCCGACTTCTGCGTCGGAGGACGGGCCGACATCCTGTTCGCCAAGGGGGCCCTGGCCGACTACGCCCAGGCCCGCACCCAGTCCTTCATCCCCTTCGACACCTTCGACGATGTCACCACGGCGCTGGCGTTGCTGGTCGGCGCCGCGTCCGACGACGCGCGCCTGGCCGCCGTCTGAACCGTTCAGAGGATCTCCCATGTACGACGCCCAGGCCGACCGTTCCGAAGCCGAATTGCGCGCCCTCGAAGCCCAATACTGTTCGTGGGGCGACACGGTGCACTACCTGGAGAACCCGAAGTTCTTCGAGACCTGCGAGGGCTCCTACATGTACGACGCGGAGGGCCGCGCCTTCCTCGACCTGCAGATGTGGTACTCGGCGGTCAACTTCGGCTACCGCAACCCGCGCCTGAACGCCGTCGCGCACCGGCAGCTCGACCGCCTGCCGCAGGTAGCCTCGCAATACCTGCACCGCGAAAAGGTCGAGCTGGCCGCGCTGATCGCCCAGGACGCGGAGGCCAAGTTCGGCCGCAAGGGCCGGGTGCATTTCAACGTCGGCGGCGCCCAGGCGGTCGAGGACTCCCTCAAGCTGGTCCGCAACGCGTCCGGCGGGAAAAGCCTGATGTTCGCCTTCGAGGGCGGCTACCACGGCCGCACCCTGGGGGCCTCGGCGATCACCTCGTCCTACCGCTATCGCCGCCGCTACGGCCACTTCGGCGACCGCGCCCAGTTCATCGAGTTCCCGTACCACTTCCGCGGCCCCAAGGGCATGAGCAAGGAGGAGTACGGCCACGCCTGCGTGCAGAAGTTCGCCCGCCTGTTCGAGACCGAATACAACGGCGTCCTGGACACCAAGACCGGCCAGGCGGAGTTCGCGGCCTTCTATGTCGAGCCGATCCAGGGGACCGGCGGCTATGTGATCCCGCCGCGCAACTTCTTCATCGAGCTCAAGAAGGTGCTCGACGCCCACAACATCCTGCTGGTGGTCGACGAGATCCAGATGGGGCTCTATCGGACCGGCAAGCTGTGGTCGATCGAGCACTTCGGCGTGCAGCCCGACGTGCTGGTGTTCGGCAAGGCGCTCACCAATGGGCTCAATCCGTTGTCGGGACTCTGGGCCCGCGAGGAACTGATCAACCCGACGATCTTCCCGCCGGGGTCCACCCATTCGACCTTCAACGCCAATCCCATGGGCACCGCCATCGCGCTGGAGACCCTGCGGATGACGGCGGAAAGCGACTACGCCGGCATGGTCGCCGAGAAGGGCGCCTACTTCCTGGAGGGCCTGCGCGAGCTGCAGTCGCGGTGGCCGCAGATTGGCGACGTCGACGGGCTCGGCCTGGCGCTCCGCGCCGAGATCTGCGAGGCCGACAGCTACACGCCCAACAAGCCCCTGCTGGACCGCATGGAGGCCGAGGCGATGAAGGGTGATCTCGAAGTCGATGGCCGCCGGCTGGGCCTGATCCTCGACGTCGGCGGCTACCACAAGAACGTCATCACGCTCGCGCCGTCGCTTGAGATCACCCATGACGAGATCGACCTGGCCCTGAAGCTGCTGGACGTGCTTCTGAAGCGTTGCGTCACCGACTGACCCCGCGGATGCGCGCCGCCCTCCTGCATCTGGACGACGCCCTGATCGGACAATCGCGCCTGCGCCAGGCCGTCTGCGACGGTGGCGGCAGGCTTCTGGACTATCGCGACATCGGGCCGGAACTCAGGCTCTGGAGCCGCCCTCCAAGCCTGCTGCGGCTGCAGGATCGGCTCATGTCCGCCCTGCCTGGCGACTTCGGACCGGCCCTGGTGTTTTCCGGATCCGGCGACTTCCATCATGTCACCCCGATCCTTCTGGAGCGGGCGATCAGGGCGGCCGGATCGCCGCCCGTGACCCTGCTGCATTTCGACAACCATCCCGACTGGGTGACCTTTGGCGACGGAGCCCATTGCGGCTCGTGGGTCGGCCAGGCCGCGCGTCTGCCGCAGGTCGTCAAGGTGCTGACCGTCGGCGTCTGCAGCCGCGACCTCGAGAAATCGAAGACCGAGGCGGACCTCTCCGCCATCAAGTCGGACCGGCTCGAACTCTATCCCTATCGGGCCCCGCGCGGCGCCCAGGTCCTGAGCCTCGGCGGTCGGGAATGGTCGAGCGTCGAGGCCATGGGCGAGGCGGCCTTCGCCGACTTCCTGCCCGGCCGGATCTCCACCACGGCGGTCTATGTGACCATCGACAAGGACGTCCTGCACCCCGCCGACGCGGGCACCAACTGGGATCAGGGGCTCACCACCCTGGCCTACCTGAAGACCCTCCTGGGCAAGGTCGCGCGCGATCATGACCTGATCGGCGCCGATGTGGTCGGCGACTGGTCGCGGCCGGTCTATGGCGGCGGACTGGTGGCCGCGGCGCTGAAGCGCGGCGAGGCGCTGCTCGACCAGCCCTGGCGGTCGCCGGCTCCGGAGCGGCGCGAGGCCAATCAGGACGTCAACCTCGAACTGCTCACCCTGATCGGCGAGCTTGCCCGATGACCGGGCCGCTCACCCTCTGGACCCTGGGCCTCCTTCTGTTCTGCGTGCTGGCCGAGATCGGCCAGCAGCTGAATTTCAAGACCGCCAGCATGCGGGCCGACGAGGGGAACTACGTGTCCACCCTGTTGCGCCACCCGCTGCTCTGGTGCGGCATCGCGCTCTGGGCGGTCGAGGTCGTGGCCTGGCTCGCCGTGCTGGAGCACGCACCCCTGGCGGTCGCCTATCCGATCATGACGCTGACCTACGCCGGCATGCCCATCGCCGGACACCTGTTGCTGGGGGAGCGGCTCAGCCGTGGCCAGCAGCTCGGGGCCGGCCTCGTGGCGCTGGGCGTCCTGATCGTCGCCCTCTCCGAACTCAAGGTCACGCCCACATGACCCGGTCTCCCGATTTCCGCCTCCCGCCGCGCCGCGACGGCCTGTTCGCCTGGTCAAACTGGGACGCGGTCCCGGTCGTCGCGGGGTTTGCACACCTGGCCTTCGTGGTCTGGGCCGTCGCCGGGTTCTCCGCCCGCCCGTGGTGGGGAAACCTGCTGTGCGGCGCGGCCTTCGCCTATGCCGCGGCGTGGAACATCAACAGCGTGGCGCACAACTTCATCCATACGCCCTACTTCCGCCGCCCGGCGCTCAACTACGCCTTCAGCCTGGTGGAGAGCCTGGCCCTGTTCACGCCGCAGCGGTTCTACGCCTGGGTCCACCTGCGCCACCACCAGGGCAACAGCGACCGGCCGGGTCCCGACGGGACGACGCACGACTGGCTGTCGATCTATCGGCACGGCAGGGACGGGGAGCCCGAAGGCCTCTCGAGCTATGTCTTCAAGGGTTTCTTCCGCGATGACGCCGGCGACATCTATCGGGCGCTGAAGAGCCGGCGGCCGTTCGACGCCGCCTTCGGCCGGGTGGAGATCGCCTGCATCGCGCTGTTCGTCGCCGGCCTGGCGCTGGCGGACTGGAAGGCCGTGCTGTTCCTGGCGCCCTTCTACTACCTCGGGGAATGCGCCTCGCAGCTGAACGGCTACTACGAGCACTTCGGCGGCGACCCCGACAAGCCCATCGCCTGGGGCGTCTCCACCTATGTCCCGGTCTACAATCTCGTCTGGCTCAACAACGGCCATCACGCCGAGCACCACTACCGCCCGGCCGTCCACTGGACCCGCCTGCCTGCCTTCCGCCGCGCCATCGCGGCGGACCAGGCGGCCGAGGGCGTCCACGTCATCGAGACCGCCCACACCCTGGGCTTCCTGGCGCCGGCCAACCGCCGCAAGCGCGCCGCCGCGCCAGAGGCGGTCGCATGAACGACTTCACGTCGCTGAATGGCCCGGCGCGGCGCAAGGGCGTCCTCATGCTGCACGGCCTCACCGGCGCCCCAGCCGAGATGCGGCTGGTCGGGCGCAGGCTGCGCAGGGCCGGCTTCACGCTTTCGGTCCCGCGGCTGGCCGGCCACGGCGCCGACCAGGCCGCCCTGCTGCGGACCACCTGGCGCGACTGGCTGGCCTCGGCCCGCGACGCCTACCGCGAGCTCGCCGCCACGGTCGACGAGGTCTATGTCGCGGGCATCTGCGTCGGCGGCGCGCTGGGGCTGGCGCTCTGCGCCGAGTTCCCCGAGATCAAGGGCGCGGCGGTCTATTCGATGACCTTCGAATACGACGGCTGGAACATGCCCCGCTGGGCCTCGGCCGCGCCGCTGATCCAGCTGGTCGCCAACCTGCCGCTGGTGCGGCGCATCGCCTTCGACGAGCCCTACCCCTACGGCCTGAAGGACCTGCGCCTGCGCGAACTGGCGTCGCGGGCGCCCGAGACCCTGGTGCCCGGCGCGCTGGACCGCCTGCCGCTGGGCTCGCTCTACCAGATGTACCGTCTCGGCCGGAACCTGGAGGCGATGGGCGGCCGCATCGCGACGCCCACCCTGATCGTCCACGCCCTGGAAGACGACATGAGCCACCTGCGCAACGCCGAGCGGCTGAAGGCCGCCCTGGCCGGCCCGGTCGAGCTGCTGATCCTCGAGGACAGCTACCACATGGTCCACGTCGACAAGCAGCACGGCCTGGTGGCGGACCGGACCGCCGCCTTCTTCGGGGCGCCGGCGCGCGCCACGGCGCCCGTCCGTGAGCCCCTGAATGCCTGAGACCCGGATCATCGACAGCCTGGGCGAGGTCGGCAGGGACCAGTGGGCGGCGCTGTTTCCCGGCGAACTGGAGGACTACGACTACCTGCTGGCCGTCGAGCGTTCCGGCCTCGAAGGCTTCCGCTGGCGCTATCTGCTGGTGATCGAAGGCGACCGACTGCTGGCGGCGGGCGTGGCGTTTATCACGGAATATCCCCTCGAGACGACACTGGGCGGGGCCGGCCGAAGGCTGGCGGCGAGCCTGCGGCGGGTGTTCCCGGACGCCCTGACCCTGCGGCTGGCCTGCCTGGGCTCGCCCTGCACGGAAAAGGCCCTCTACGGCTTCGCGCCCCAGGCGACGCCGGGCGAGCGGCAGGCCCTGCTGCGCGCGCTGCTGGCCGGCCTCGAGGACCTGGCGCGGCGCGAGCGGTGTGGCCTGCTGGGCGTGAAAGACGTGCTGGCCGCCGACCGGCCCCTGTGGGACGCCGTGGGCGTCCCGCGCGGCTACCGCGCCATCCCCAGCCTGCCGATCGCCGGCCTGCGCGTGGATTTCGCGGACCTCGATAGCTACCTCGCCCGCCTCACCCCCAGCGCGCGCAAGGACATGCGCCGCAAGCTTCGCGCCCGCGAACAGGTGCGGATCGAGATCCGTGACAACGTCGACGACCAGATCGATCGGATCATGGCGCTCTACGCCGAGACCCGCGCGCGGGCCGACATGGCCTTCGAGGACCTGACGCCGGCCTATTTCCAGGGCGTGCTCGGCGGCATGCCGGGCCGCGCCTTCTGCGTCCTCTATTTCCAGGGCGACGACCTGCTGGCCATCAACCTGATGCTCGCCGGCCGCGACACCCTGCTCGACAAGTTCTTCTGCATGGACGCCGAGCGCGGCCGGCCGTTCAACCTCTACTTCCTGAGCTGGTTCACCAACGTCGGGCTCTGCATCGAGCGCGGCCTGGGCCACTACCAGGCCGGCCAGGCGGCCTACCGCAACAAGCTGCGGCTGGGCAGCGAACTCACCCGCACGGCCAACTATTTCCGGCACCGCAATGTGCTGGTGAACGGCGCCCTGAAGCTCGTCGCGCCCCTGCTCGCCGCCGACCCGACCCTGCGGGACGCCGCATGACCATCTGGAGCTCCGCCAAGGGCGCGGGCGGCGGCGGCCGGCGGATGGCGCTCTGGGCGCTTTGCGCGGCCCTGCCGCTCCTGCAACTGGGCTACCAGATCGCCGCCAAGGAGACCGCGCTGGCGCTCGCCGGGACAGCGCTTGGGCCGGCCTGGGTCCTGAAGCTGGTCCAGATCCCCTGGGCCCAGGGCCTCCTGGTGCTGGAGGCCTTCAGCTTCGCCGCCTGGATGGTGGTGCTGTCGCAGATGAAGCTCAGCGCGGCCTTCCCGCTCACCGCCATCGGCTACCTCCTGGTGATCGGCGCGGGCTGGGGTGTGTTCCACGAACCGGCCACCCTGCTCCAGGGCCTGGGCGGCGCGGTCATCCTGTGCGGCGTCTGGCTGATCGGCCGATCCGAGCCGGAGCCCGGATGATGTCACTGGCGGTGAAGACCCTGATCCACGACTGGCGGCGGTTCGCGCCGGCCATCGTCGCCGTCGCTTTCTCGGGCCTGCTGGTGCTGATGCAGGCGGCGATCATCCTGGGGATATTCTCGCTCTCCAGCCAGTATGTCAGCCGTTCGGCGGCCGACCTGTGGATCGGCTATCCCGGGGTCCAGAGCCTCGACCTGGGCCGGCCCATGAACGGACGGGCGGAGCTGTTCGCCTGGATGAACCCCCACGTCCGCCGTCTCGAGCCGTTCCTCTGGGGGTCGGGCGAGTGGCGCACCCACAGCCGGGGCATCGTCAACGTCTATATCGTCGGCATACAGCCGGGCCCCGACGGCATGGCCCTGTCCGGCGCGCTCACCGCCGAACAGCGCGCCGCGATCGACGCGCCGGACGCCGTGCTGGTGGACGCCGCCGATCTGCACAAGCTGCAGATCGCGGTGGGAGAGACCGCCGAGATCAACGGCCGCCTCGTGCGGGTCGTGGCGGCGACCCACCGGCTGCGCGCCCTGGGCGGGGTCAATGTCATCGCCTCTTTGGCGACCACGCGGCGGCTGGATCCGGCGGCCGGGCCAGACGGCAAGGTCGCCTACCTCCTGGCCAGGCTGGACGGGCCGGAAAACGCCCGTGCGGCCGCCGCGTCGCTGAACGCCGTCGGCCGGACGCGCGGTTTCGAGGCGCTGACCGGCGAGGACTTTGCCCGGCGCACCACGCTCTATTGGCTGGTGGAATCCGGGGCTGGCGTCGCCTTCGTGTTCGGCAGCCTGATCGCTGTCTTCGTCGCGGTGATCATCACCAGCCAGACGTTGTCGGCCGCCGTGGCCGGATCGCTGAAGGAGTACGCCGCGTTGCGCGCCTTGGGCTTTTCGATGCGGGCGCTCCGGCGCATCGTGGTGGCCCAGAGCGCCTGGGTCGGCGCGGCGGGCCTGCTGGCCGGCGGCCTGCTGACCCTCCTGCTCGTCCTGACCGCCCGGGCCAGCGCCATTCCCATCGTCCTGTCACCGGCCATGCTGGCCGCCGCCGGCGGCCTGATCCTGGGGACCGCGCTCGTGTCCGGCGCGGTGGCGATCCGGCGGGTCGGCCAGGCCGACCCCGCGAGCCTGCTGCTATGAGACGCCTGGTCTTCCTCCTCGCCATGCTGGCGGCCGGCTGCTCGGGCAAGCCGACCGACGCCCCTCTCGAGGCCCCGGCGGTGGCGGCCATCGCTGTCGCCAAGGGGGTCGTCGAGGGTCAGGCGGGGGTCGTGCGGGTCACGGCGCCGCGCGACGGCGTGCTCTTGCGGCCGCTGGCCGAGGAGGGCGACCGCGTGGCCGCCAACCAGCCGCTGGCGGCGATGGATGCTCGCCAGGCGCGCCTGGAGCTGGCCGCCGCCGACGCCGAACTCGGAGACCGCCGCGCCCAGCTCGAGGTCGCCGCCGCCAAGTCCGACGGCGCCGCGCGCGAAGCCCAGCGGCTCGCCGCGCTGGCCGCCGCGGACGCCGCCACCCGCCAGGACGCCGACCAGGCCCGGACGCTGGCGGCCGTGGCCCAGGGCGAGCGGCGCCAGGCGCAGCAGGCTCTGCGCGCCGCCGAGGCGCGTCGCAACCTGCAGGCCTATGAGGTGACCGTGCGCGATATCCGCTCGCCGGTGGCCGGCCGCATCCTGCGCAGAACCGCCGGCGAGGGGGCCTATGTGGCCGTGGCCGCGCCGCTCTTTGTCGTGGTCCCCGACGGTCCGCTGGTCGTCCGCGCCGAGCTGGACGAGACCTTCGCCGATCATGTGAAGCCTGGAATGAAGGCGGTCGTCACCGGTGAATTCCAGCCTGGCCGGAGCTTCAACGCCCGCGTGCTGCGGATCGCCGACGCCCTGTCCGGCCCGGGGCTGCCGGAAGATGCCGGGTCCAGGCCGGAGGCCCGGGTCCTTGTGGTCGTCTTGGGGCTGGCTCCGGAGGCGGGCCTGCGGCAGGGCCAGCGGGTGCTGGTCCGCTTCACCCCGTGAGGCCGCCCCTGGCAGCCCTGCTCGCCTCCGTGGCCGTGATGGCCGGCGCTTGCGCGGGACTCTCCCCGGCCGACCGCGCGCCCCGCGCCGACCCGCTGGGGCGACTGGTCCCGACCGGCCCCTCGCCCTGGACCCGCGACTTCGATGACCCCGTGCTGGCGGGCCTGCTGCGCCGCGCCGACGCCGGCGCCCTGGACATCAAGCTGGCGCTCGCCCGGCTGGAGCGCGCCAACGCCCAGGTGGAGGCGGCCGCCGCCGCTCGCGGCCCGCTGATGAGCATTGGCGCCGACGCGGCTGTCGGCGGCCGCACGCTGAACAGCGCCCGCTCCGCCGCGACGCCGGCGCTGGAGGCGACATACGACGCCGACCTCTGGGGCAGGCTGCGGCGCGCGGGCGCCGCGGCGCGCTCGGACAGGCAGGCCGCGGCCGCCGACGTCCGCGCCGCGCGCCTCCTCGTCGGCGCCGAGACCGCCCGCGCCTACCTCGCCCTGCGCGCCGCCCAGGCGGCGCGGGAGCAGGCGGCGGAGCGGAGCACGCTGGCCGCCACAGCGCTTGTCCTGGCCCAGGCCCGGACCGACCAGGGCGCGGCCCTGGCCGGCGATCTGGCCGGACGGCGAAGGGCCGTGGCCGAGGCGGCCGAGCTGACGGCCGATACCCGGGACCAGGCCGCCGTGGCGCTGGCGAAGCTCGCCGCCCTGGCGGGACAGCCCGACTTGGTCTTGCCGGCGGCGGCCCTGCCGGCCCCCGCGCCGGCAAGCGCCAGCGCATCCTCCGCCCTGGTCGATGGCCGGCCGGACGTGCAGGCGGCGCTCGCCAGGCTGGCGGCGGCCGACGCGCGGCGCGCCGGCGCCATCGCGGCCAGCCGTCCGCAATTCATGATCGTCGCCGCCATGGGCGCGCCGGATGCGACCGTCGCAACCCTGCTCGACGTCCGCGCCCTGGCCTGGGCCGCCGCCGGAACCCTGCGGCAGGCCCTCTTCGATGGCGGCGCGCGGCGGGCGGAAGTGCGCACGGCGACCGCCGAGGCGGACCTGGCGGACATCGCCTATCGCCAGGCGGTGCTCGCCGGCTGGACGGAACTGCGCGACGCGGTGACCGCCCAGGCGCGCGCCCTTCGGCAGCTCGCTGGCGCACAGGCGGCGTTTGACGACGCTCGCGCCGCCACCCGGCTGGGCGAGGCGCGCCACGCCGCCGGGGCCGCCGACGGGGTGGCGCTGGTCGCCCTGCGCGAGGCCCAGGCGACAGCCGGGGACGCCCTGCGCCTGGCGCGACTGCGCGCCGCCGAGGCTGAGGTCGAATACGACCTGGCGGCTGGCGGCGGATGACCGGGCGGATCCTCCGGGCCCGTGGCGTCGCCAAGACCTATGGCGAGGGCGCCCAGCGCGTCGACGCCCTGCGGGCCACCGATTTCGACGTCGATCGCGGCGAGTTCGTGATGGTCGCCGGGCCATCCGGCTCGGGAAAGTCCACCCTCCTGGCCATCATCGCCGGATTGCTGACGCCGACGGCGGGCGCGGTCGAGGTGCTGGGCCGCGACCTCGCCGCGATGGACGCCCACGCCTTCGACGCCTTCCGCCTGGAGCACTTCGGGTTCGTCTTTCAGGGCTTTCACCTGCTGCCCGCCCTGACCGCCCTGGAGCAGGTCAGCATCGTGCTGCGGCAGCAGGGGATGCCGGCCGCCGCCGCCCGCGGCCGGGCGCGCGACAGCCTCGAACGCGTCGGGCTCGGCGGGCGCCTGGCCAACCGCCCCTCCGAACTTTCCGGCGGCGAGAAGCAGCGTACGGCCATCGCCCGGGCGCTGGCCAAGCAGCCGCAGGTCATCTTCGCCGACGAGCCGACCTCGGCCCTCGACTCCGAGAACGGCCGGCAGATCACCCGCCTGCTGCGGGCGGCCACCGCCGACGGCGCCGCGGTGATCTGCGTGACCCATGACCCTCGCCTGATCGAACACGCGACCCGCGTGATCCGCATGGAGGACGGCGCGGTGGTCGCGAGCTGAGGTGATCCCGCCGCCGCGGCGTCGAAGGCTTGACGGTCGTCCGCGCCAGGACCGCCGAACCTAGTGCGGGACCGATGCTCATTCTGCGGTTGTTGCGGAGCGCCCTGGCCGAATCGGTGAGGACCGGCGCCCTGCGCGTCACCTTCGCCAACGGCGAGGCCTTCGAGGTGGGAGACGGCTCCGGTGCGCCGGTCGCCGTCCGGTTCACCGACGCGCGCGCGCCGTGGGCGCTGCTGTTCGACCCGGAGCTGCGGACCGGCGAGCTGTTCACCGACGGCCGCCTGGTGATGGACGAAGGGTCGGTCTACGACTTCCTGCACCTGGTCCTGCGCCATGGCGAGGAGGCCCGGGTTTCCGTCTGGATCCAGGCCCTCGACCGGCTGCGTGAGGGGCTGGTGCGCCTGAGCCGCGGCAATGACGCCCGGCGCGCGCGGGCCAACGTTACCCACCACTACGATCTCGACGACCGGCTTTACGCCCTCTTTCTGGATCCGGAGTGGCAATATTCCTGCGCCTATTTCGAGCATCCCGGCCAGGATTTGGCCCAAGCGCAAGTGGCCAAGATGCGCCACATCGCCGGAAAGCTCCGGCTGGGTGGCGGCGAGCGCGTGCTGGACATCGGCTGCGGGTGGGGCGGCATGGCCTGCTACCTGGCCCAGACCGCCGGCGCCGGCGAGGTCCTGGGCGTGACCCTGTCCGACGAGCAGATCCGCGGCGCCCGCGAGCGCGCCGCCTCACGCGGCCTGGATGACCGGGTGTCGTTCGAGCTGCAGGACTACCGGGCGGCGCCGGGCCAGTTCGACCGCATCGTCTCGGTGGGCATGTTCGAACATGTGGGCCGGGCCCACTACGGCGCCTTCTTCCGCACCTGCCGCGAGCGGCTCGCCCCGGACGGCGTCATGCTGCTGCATACCATCGGGGTCTCCGACGGGCCCAGCCTGACCAACCCCTGGATCACCCGCTACATCTTTCCGGGCGGCCACCTGCCGGCGCTGTCCGAGATCGTCACCGCTGTCGAGCGGGCCGGCCTGATGATCACCGACGTCGAGGTTCTGAGGCTCCACTACGCCGAGACCCTCAAGGCCTGGCGAAGCGCTTTCATGGCAAGGCGGGCCCAGGCCGTGTCCCTGCTCGGCGAGCGATTCTGCCGGATGTGGGAATACTATCTGTCGATGTCGGAGACCGCGTTCCGCTGCGAGGGCGTCGTTGTCTACCAGCTGCAGCTCTGCCGCCGGGTGGACGCAGCCCCCATCACCCGCGACTACATGGCGGCCGCCGAGGAACGCCTGCGGGCCGCGCCGGCGCGCTGACCGGCCCGCAAGGAAATAGGGCGTCCCGAAGGACGCCCCATGATGTCTTGCCGGTTCGGGCGCCCTGGGCGCCCTCGCGGTATCAGGCCGTGGCGACCGCGCGCTGGCGGCGTTGGTTGCGGACCACCGAGCCCAGGCCGAAGAAGCCCATCAGCATCAGCGCCCAGGAGGTCGGCTCGGGAACGCCCTCGATCGGCCAGCCGACCGCGAAGGCCTGGTGGGACCGCGCGCCCGTGAGGGGGTTGTCGACGATCACGTCGCTGATCGTGAAGACCCGGTCGTTGGCGTCCGCCAGGCTGGTGTAGTTGCCCGTGCGGTAGTCGTCGAAGAACTGCTGATAGGTCTTGCCGGCGCCGGCGACCGTCGAGCCGCCGTTGACCAGGGTCACGGTCTGATGGCCGCTGATGGTGGGAACCTCGATGGCCCAGATCGCCGCCTGGATCGCCGCCGTCTTCAGGGCCGTGATGGCGCCATTGGGGTCGGCCTGATGCAGCAGCCAGCCCGTGTCGACGAGATTGGTGATCTGGCTGATCTGGGTCGCGTTCAGGACGGTGCCCGAGTTCGGAACAAGTCCGCCGCCCGTGTCCTGGTTCGACGTGTAATTGTAGCCGAGGTTGCCCAGGTACATGTTGTGGAAGATATCGATGCAGAACCCGAACAGCGAGGTCGTCGGCGGGACGTTGTAACCGGAGACCTGGAACGTCACGCCGTTGGAATAGGCCCGGCCGTCACCATAGATGTCCGCGAGCCACGTCTGGTTCATGTTCGCGCTCACCAGGGTGAACGTTTCCGCCGAGGCGTGGGTCCCGAAAGACATTACACCGATGGCTGCGGCCATCGCCAGGCCCGTCACGCCGGCGGCGCGCTTGCCGACCGTCTGCTTTGTCTCGTTCTTGAACACTTTAAGCTCCCACCACTACATTCGGCGGGGGATGTCCCGCTTGATGTTGAAAATCATGGGGCGGGCGTTGCCTGGGTTGATGGTTACGCGGCCCTTGATGTCTCCTCAAGGCCGAAGTGCTTGTCGTGATGGCGTTGCAGAGCGGCGCGCAGG
>CANJXI010000049.1 GCA_947478785.1 Caulobacteraceae bacterium | reverse complement strand
TCGAAGCCGCTGTACATGTCGGCGTAGTAGCGGTTGGCGGCTCGGCACATCACCCGGCGCACCTCGGCGTCGGCGATGTAGGGGCTGCCGATGCCGATCGTCGGGTAGAGGATCGAGTAATCGATGCCGAACGCGTCGAGCCGTTCGGCCATCATTCTGGGCAGCATGGCCGTCGCCCGATCCACGGTGTTGGCGGTGGGAACCCACCAGGTCCGTCGGGTCTGCCGCCTGGGGGTCGCGGCGAGGCGGCGGGCGAAATCCGCGCCCCCCACTTCCCTGACGTAGTCGTCCAGGAGCGGGCCGATCTCGATGGAATGACCATCGGTGTCGATGACCGGATGATTCAACCTGCGGCGCAGTTCGGCGGACGTTAGGGTTTCATCGTGTTGACTCAAGGCTTCCTCCAAACCTTCGCCAGCGCGACACGACGGATCGACCGCCAAGGTCGAATCCTGTCGATCGTCGACCCTGGGTTGTTAATATTACGGCAGGTGTCTTCGATGACAGTGACAGCTCTCCGCAAGGATGAGCACCCCCAGATGTCCTTGGAACCGACACCCAATCCGACGCCCACGACGGCCTACGCGCACCCAATCGCGCTCTCCATCCAGATCAGCCGCAACGCCGTCGTCCAGGGTCTCGGCCTGACGATGGTCAGTTTGACGGGGCTGTGCGTCCTGCCCTGGCCGATCGTGCTCGGCTGGACCCTGTTCCTCGTCACCGTGCTGGTCGCGGAGAACCACCTCCTGCGGCGGGTCGCCAGGGAAGGGCCGGCCGGGCTGACGGCGGGCGCCTGGGCGCCGGTGCTGCGCGTCCTGGCCACGACGACCTATGCGACGGCGGCCTTCGCGCTCATTGTCCAGGGCGGCCTGGGCGAGCGGTTGTTCGCTTTCGCCCTGATCGCAGCCTCGATGGTCCATGTCCTGATGCGCTATTACCGCCAGCCGGTGGTGCTGGCGGTCAGCCTGGCGCCCTGGGTGGTCGTCCTGGGAATCGTGGGCCTTGGCCTGGGCGCCATCGCGCTTCGCCAGGGCCACTGGCTGCAGGCCGTGGCGGCTAGTTTCACCCTGGGGACGCTGGCGGTGCAGTTCTGGTCGGCCCGCGCACAGCTTTCCGGGGCCTGGCGGGAGCTGATGGTCGCGCGCGAAGCGGCCGAGGTGCGCGAACGGGCCGCCGAAGCCGCCAACCGCGCGAAGTCGGAGTTCCTCGCCAATATGAGCCATGAGATCCGCACGCCCCTGAACGGCGTGCTCGGCATGGCCCAGGCGCTGACCGGCGACCGCCTCACGCGGGCCCAGCACGAGCGGGTCAATATCATCCGCCGGTCCAGCGAGAGCCTGCTGTCGGTGCTCAACGACATCCTCGACCTCTCCCGGATTGAGGCCAGCGCCCTCGGGCTCGAGGTGGTCGAATTCGACCTGGGCGACCTGGTGGACGGCCTGGTCGCCGCCCATCGGCCCGAGGCCGAGAAGAAGGGGCTGGCCTTCGCGCTGGAGTTCGCCCCCGAGGCTGAGGGCCGCTATCTGGCCGATCCGGCGCGCCTTCGCCGCATCCTCCACGGCCTGGCCGACAACGCGGTGAAGTTCACCCATATCGGCGGTGTCACGCTGGCGATCCGTCACAGCGCCGAACACGTCGTCTTCCGGGTCACCGACACGGGCATCGGGATCGACGAGGTCGACATCGGGCGCCTCTTCGACGGCTTCTTCCAGGCGGACGCTTCGCTGACCCGCCGCTATGGCGGCGCGGGTGTCGGCTTGGCGGTGTGCAGCGAACTCGCCACCCTGATGGGCGGGGTCATCGAGGCCAGGAGCACGCCGGGGCAGGGCTCGACCTTCACCCTGCGCCTGCCGCTCGAACGCGCCGGGGCCAGATCGGAACCGGATTCCGCCGTGGTCGCCGAGCCCGAGGCCGAGCGGTCCGATGAACTGCGGGTCCTGGTGGCCGAGGACAACCCGACCAACCAGCTGGTCCTCAAGGCCCTGCTCGCGCCGGCCGGCATCGCGCCCACGGTGGTGGAGAACGGCCAGGAAGCGCTCTGCGCCTGGGAAACCCAGCCCTGGGACATCATCCTGATGGACATCCAGATGCCGGAGATGAACGGCCTCGACGCCACCCTGGCCATCCGCCGGCGCGAGCGCGAGACCGGCCGCCGACGCACCCCGATCGTCGCCGTGACGGCCAACGCCATGACCCACCAGGTCGTCGAATACCGGGCCGCCGGCATGGACGGCGTGGTCGCCAAGCCCATCGACCTGACCGACCTCTGCCAGGTGATGGACGAGGCGCTCGCCCAGCCCGCCGCAGCCCTGCCGGCGATCGGCGCCTATCCGGGCGCGTAGATTGCTCCGCCTGCTCCCTTTTTCGTGATGCCGGCAATTAACGGCGGAGCGGTAATGTAAGACACGGGCCTATGGTAGCTCGACTGTGAGGAGATTTGGATGGAGAAAACTCCGCCCGACTATTCACAACCGGGACATGAGGGCAGCTGATTGCTGTTGCTCTGTTGCGCCCGTAAAAACCAGACCTACCTGACGTTCGCGAGAACGTAATGTGGCGTTCGCCACCTCGAGCTATGCTCGTTAAAGACTTGTGAGAAGGGGAAGGCTTCAGCCTTCCCTTTTTCATTGGCCCATCAGGTCGCTATGTTCGTCACGGCCCCGTCGTTCGCGGCGGACGACCGGATGGCGTCGATCACCCGCATGCAGGCCACGCCATCGGCGAAGGTCGCCGGCGGACGTGAGCTGGGGGAGGGGCCGCCTTCGATCGCGGCGCGCAGGACGCCGCAGAGCTTGGTGTAGGGGCCAAGCTCCAGGGACGACAGGAACCGCCACTCCGCCGTGTCCTGGCGCCGATCGCTGCTGGGCGGCGGATCGGGCGGCAGGGCCAGGTCGGCCGGAACCGCCAGTTCGCGGGCCCCCGATTTGTCCGCGATCCACACCGCCTGGCCTTCCGTCCAGAGGGTGCCTTTCGTCCCCGCGACACGGAACATGGCGACCGGCGGCCCGAACGCGCCGGCGCACTGTTGCATCACGCCATCGACACCGCCCGAAAGCTGGAAACGCACGGTGAAAGAGTCCTCCACCGCGGCCGCGGCGGCTGAGACCTTGGGCAGGGTTGCGCTGACCGACCGGAACTCTCCAAGCTCGCTGCGGATCTGGTCGACGATGTGCGATCCGGAAGCCCCGAGCCACCCCCCGCCGGCCGCGGGGTCGAACCACCAGGACGGGATGCTGGGCGCGTAGTCCGCGACATAGCCGGTGAACCCGACCAGGGCGACGAACCTGGGCTCCCCGATCAGCCCCTCGGCTATGGCGCGCGCCACCAGGGCGCGCTGGGGCACGAAGCGGAACTCGTGGCCGATCATATGGATCACGCCCGCGCGCTCGGCCGCCTGGAGCATCCGGCTGGCTTCGGCCAGGTCCTTGGCGAACGGCTTCTCGCACAGCACGTGGCAACCCCGGGCGATGGCCGCCAGCGTCACGGCGCAATGGCTCCCTGGCGGGGCCGCGACGGCGACGACGCTCGCCCCCGTCTTGGTGATCGCCTCGTCGAGGTCCGTGAAGGACTGGGCGATGCCGTTCTCCGCCGCGCGCCGGGCCGTCCGTCCGGCGTCGGAGCCGACGATGCCGACCACCTCGAAGCCGGCCCCGCGAAGGGCCGGGGCCTGGATGCGGCAGCCGAAGCCGGTTCCGACCACCAGGGCCCGCGGGCCGCTCTCCCGTCCGCGTTCCATGGCCGCTACCAGCGCCGGCGCCGCTGGCACGCCCGCACCCGTGCGGCCAGCGTCTCGGCGCGCTCGGCCGGCGTGACGACGGGCGTGTCGGCGGGCAGGTGCTTGCGCAGCTCGGCCAGCGGCACGCGCTTGAGGGTCGGCGTCGGATTGCTGTCGCAACCGTACCAGCGGCCGTAGATGGTCCCTTCCTTGAAGCCGCCGGGGTCCAGCCAGTTGGGAACGCCCGGGTCCTCCAGCGCCACGACCGCGCGCAGCTTGCCGTCCGAGCTGACGTGGGCCGAGGCGGCGTTGAAGCTGGCCATCCGATAGACGTACTCGACGGCGTTGAAATAGGGGTCATTGATCTGGAAGTTCCAGTAGGGGCGGACCTTCGGCAGGTCGGTCTCCATGATCAGCGCCTCGCCGTCGTCCAGCTCGAAGACCGCCGGCAGGTAGATCTGCTGGGAAAGGCCGCCGCCGGGATACTGCCGCTGCACGAAGACGTTGACGCCGACCTCGTCCTTCACCTCGTTCTGGTTGCGGTAGAACGAGCGGTTGTAGCGGGCGGGCAGCTTGGCCATCTGCTGGATCCGCTCGATGATCTCCTCCGGCTTCAGGCGGGCCTTCGGCGGCGTCGGGTCCAGGCATTCGATGGTCAGCTGCGGGTCGCGCTCGTTCACCCAGTCGACGCTCCGGTAGCGGACGACCATGGTGTCGGCCTGCGGCGACAGCTCCGACCAGTTGCCGGCGTAGCCGTCCGGCCGCCTGGCGCTGAAGATGATCTCGATCTCGCCGTTCGGCCCGACGGTGAGGCTCTTGTCGTCGAAGTCCCGGGCCGTGCCTGGCGGCGCCGGGCCGTCCGACATGCCGACCCAGCCCTTCTGGGTGTTGAAGGTGAGCATGGCGCAGGTGCCGCGGTTGCCGCTGACCCGATAGCTCAGGTCGCCGCGGATCGGCGCGAACAGGTAGATGTCGTCGGGGTTGGGCTGGTCCGTGTAGACGGGGTTCCACAGCGGCGCCCAGTCGGGATGCTCGGCGTCCGCATGGAAGAAGGCGAAGTAGGAATAGGACAGGTTCATCATGGTCTGCCGGTAGACGTCGGCCCGGTACGCCGGATCATCCGGCCGCCAGGTGTCCTTCAGCTGGCTGACCGTTTCCTCCAGGCCTTCCAGGTACTCCAGCAGGGTTGGACCGATCGACACGCTCATGTTTCCGCCCTTGATCACTGATTTTTCACAGATTGTTTGGTTAAACTCAGGTCGCCGGAACGCTCTCGAAGAACGCGATCCCGTCGGGGCCCAGCACGAAATATTCCAGATAGTGGCCGAGGTCCGCCGCCTCCACGTAGAAGAATCGCATGTAGGCCTCGGCGCCGCCCTCGAACGGAATCGGCCGCCCTTCCGCTTCGACCCGGCGCCGCAGCGCCTCCCACGGCGCGACGCCGTCCACCAGATAGCCGAAGTGGTGATGCCGGATGGCGAAGGCGTCGGCGGGCAGCCTGTCATTGTAGAACGCCATGCCCGGCCCGGCGGCCTGGATGAGTTCCAGCATCACGCCCCCCACCCAGGCCAGCCGGATATGGATCTCGCCCATGTCCGGCAGGTCGGCGTCCAGCCGGCTGAACGCCTTGACGCCGTACTGTTCGCCGAAGACCGCGCAGGCCCGGTCGAGGTCGTTGGTCACATAGGCGATCTGGAAGTGCTCGGCGCGCAACAGGCCGTCCTGCGGACCGGACGTCATGGGTGGCCTGTTCAACAGATGTTTCACGCGCGACCCTCCTGCCTCCCCGAATTTCGGCGGCGGGTTCAAGCCCACCGGTCCCGCGCGAGATACGAGACGCCGGGGCTTGGCGTGTCAATTCCCACCGCGTCCAAGACTTTCGCGTCACGGGCCCCAGGCCTGCGAAGCTCGCGCCGGTCGGTGAGTTTTCGCTGACAACACCTTCCGATGCGGTATCGTTGGCGATCGAGAGCGCCGGCCAGAACGGGCGCGGGCCGTGAGTGTCGATCTCGCCGCCCATTCCAAGGGAGGGAAGCATGAGCGGGCTTGATCTTGTCGTGCGCGGCGGCCTCGTCGTGGACGGCTCCGGCGCCGAGCCGACCCCGGCGGACGTGGGCGTGGCGGGCGGGCGTATCGTGCAGGTGGGCCGCATCGCCGAGCGCGGCGCGCGCGAGATCGACGCCGAGGGCCAGGCGGTCACCCCGGGCTTCATCGACGGCCACACCCACATGGACGCCCAGATGCACTGGGATCCGCTGGGCGCGGACTCCTGCTGGCATGGCGTGACCACCGCGGTGATGGGCAACTGCGGCTTCACCATCGCGCCCATGCGGGCGGGCAAGCAGGCCCTGGTGGCCCGCAACCTGGAACGCGCCGAGGACATCTCGGCCGCCGCCATGGACGCCGGCATCGACTGGCGCTGGGAAGGCTTCGACGAATACCTCGACGTGGTCGACGCCCTGCCCAAGGGGCTCAACTACGCGACCTACATCGGCCACTCCGCGCTCCGGACCTGGGCCATGGGCGAGCGCGCCTTCGACGAGACCGCCAGCCCGGCCGACCTCGACCTGATGGCCGCCGAGGTGCGGCGCGCGCTGGACGCCGGCGCGGTCGGCTTCTCCACCTCGCGCAGCATCGCCCACGAGACCGCCGACGACCGGCCGGTCGCCTCCCGCATCGCCGACTGGAACGAAGTCTGCGTCCTGGTGGGCCAGGCCAAGGGCCGCCGGGGCGTGATGTTCGAGCTCTCCAACGAGCTGATGTCCCCCGAAAGCGCCGGCTGGAGCGAATATTGGGACCGGCTGACGGCCTTGACCCGCGAAGCCGGCGTCACCACGACCTTTGGGCTGCTCGGCGATGCGCGCAAACGGCTGGATGTCATCGACGCCGCTGCGCAGGCGGGGGCCCGGATGATCGGCCAGTCGCACAGCCGCGGCATCAACGTCCTGCTGTCGTTCAGGACCGCCCTGCCGTTCGACCACCTGCCTGTCTGGACGGAGTTCCGCCGCCTGCCGCTGGAGGCCCAGGCCGCGGGCCTGCGCGACCCGCAGATGCGCCGGCGCCTCGTGGAGGCCGTCGAGAACGCCGTCTACGGCAATGCTGTGGGCCTCGAGGCGCGGCCACCCGAGTGGAACAAGATCCTGCTGTTCGACAAGCCGCTTCCGCCGTTCCGCTCGCTGGCCGACCTGGGCCATGAGCGCGGCCTGGCCCCCATAGAGGTGCTGATCGACGAGGCGCTGGCCAGCAACCTGGACGCCTTCTTCATCCAGCCCCTGACATCCTCGGACCCGGCCGAGCTGTTGACGGTGATGCGCCATCCGCGCACGGCGATGACCTTCTCCGACTCCGGCGCTCACGTCAGCCAGATCGCCGACTCCTCGATACAGAGCCACCTGCTCGCCTACTGGCATCGCGAGAAACAGGCCCTGACCCTGCCCGAGGCGGTGCGGATGATCACCGGGCGGGTGGCGGACGCCTTCGGCTTCCAGGATCGCGGGCTGGTCCGCGAGGGCCATGTGGCCGACCTCAACATCTTCGACCCCGCCACCTTCGGGCCCGCCATGCCCAAGGTGGTCTACGACCTGCCCACGGGCGCCCGGCGCCTGGCGCAGCGGTCCACGGGGATCAAGGCGACGATCGTGGCCGGCGAGGTGCTGATCGAGGACGGCCGCCACACCGGCGCGCTCCCGGGCCGGCTGCTGCGGCGGCGGGACTGATCGATCCAATGGCGCTCGTCCAGACGGGCAGCCTGCAACGTCTTCGGGAGGAACGCGATGCGCGACGGGATGCGGATTGTTGACGCCGACGCCCACCAGATGGAGCCCGACGACCTGTGGGTCAACTACATCGACAGCCGTTTCGCCGCCGAGGCGCCGCGCGCCGTCCAGCTCGCCAACGGCAAGAGTTCCTGGATGGTCGAGGGTGAGCCGATCCTGCGCGAGTCCGGCCAGTACAAGGTGAGCTCCGACTCCAAGAAGAAGCGGGTCAGCGAGATCATGGGCACGACCTTCGCCCGCCTGCAGAAGGCGGGATTCAGCGCCGAGGCCAGGCTGCTGGACATGGACGAGAAGGGGGTCGACGCCCAGGTCATCTTCCCCAGCCGCGGCGGCCAGGTGATCGGCCGCGACTTCAAGGACGTGGCGCTGCTCGACGCCTGCTGCCGCGCCTACAACGACTGGTCGGCGGACTATTGCCGGGCCGACCCCAAACGCCTGCGCTGGGCCGCCATGATCCCGCTGCAGGACGTGGATCTGGCCATCCAGGAAGCCCGGCGCGCGGCCGGCAAGGGCGCGGTTTCCATCTTCGTGCGCCCCAATCCGGTCGAGGGCCGCAACCTGTTCGACCCGGAATTCGACCCGCTTTGGGCGGCGATTGAAAAGCTTGGCGTGCCGGTGTCGATCCACGACTTCGGATCGCCGCAGCTGCCGACCTACGGCTCGCGCATGCGCACCCACACCGCCGGCCACATCCTGGCCCACCCGTTCGAGGCCATGGGGACGATGGCCGGCCTGATCTTCTCCGGCGTCGTCGAACGGTTTCCCAAGCTGATCTTCGTGCATGTGGAGGCCGACGCCGGCTGGGCGCCCTATTGGATCCAGCGCATGGATCAGCACTGGTCCTATGGCGGTTCGGAGGAGGCGCCGGACATGAAGATGTCGCCGACCGAATACTTCAAGCGCAACTTCCTGGTCGCCTGCCGGGCCGATGAGCCCACGCTGCCGGCCGCCGTTGACCTGCTGGGCGGCGACAATTTCTGCTGGAACACCGACTATCCCCATCCGGACGGCACCTGGGAAACCGGGCTCGCCGATTTCGAGCGGCAGCCGATCTCGCCGGAGAACAAGCGCAAGATCATGTGGGACAACGCCGCGCGCGCCTATCACCTGGAGTAGGGCGGCGACCGGGCGGACAAGACGCGGGAGGCCAGCGTGCAGTATCTCTACAAGGTCGACGACGCCCCGGACCGGATGGTCAGGGACCGCACGGTCCAGGCCCTGCTCCAGCGCGCGGAGGGCGCCACGCCCTACGTCGTGGCCTCGGTCCGCACCCCGGCCGGCGGCGGATCGTCGGAGGGGCTGCACACCCATGCCTTCGAGCAGGTCTTCTACCTGCTGAGCGGCCAGATGAACGTCGAGATCGACGGCGAGCAGCACCAGGCCGAGCCCGGAACGCTCATCCTGTTCCCGGCCGGCGCGCTGCACCGCAACTGGAACGCCGGGCAGACGGAGACCGTCCACCTGGTCTTCAACCTGGGCTAGACGCCCGCATGGACCCGCTGATCATCGAGGTGGCGCTGAACGGCACGTCCTCGAAGGCGCGCAATCCCAATGTCCCGGGCTCGCCCGCCGAGGTCGCCGCCGACGCCCTGGCCTGCCTGGAGGCCGGCGCCTCGGTGATCCACACCCACGTGTCGAACTACCGGCTCGAGGGCCCCGCCGCGACGCCGGAATATATCCAGGGCTGGGCCCCGGTGCTGGCCGCCCGTCCCGACGCCATCCTCTACGGCACGGCGGTCCCGGCTCAGGCGTTCGAGGCGCGCTTCGGCCACTACCGCGCCCTGGCCGCCGCCGGCATGCGGATGGGGGTGATCGATCCCGGGTCGGTGAACCTGCCGGTCGCGACCGAAGGCGGCCTGCCGAAGCCCGTCCCCAACGTCTACCGGAATTCGCACGAGGACATCGCCGCCCTGATGGCCCTGCTCGACGCGAGCCGGCTCGGCCCGTCGCTGGCCATCTATGAGCCGGGCTTCCTGCGCACCGCGCTGGGCTACGAACGGGCGGGAAGGATGCCGGCCGGGGCGTTCGTGAAGCTCTATTTCGCGGGCGACTACAGCTTCCTCGACGGCGCGCGGACCAGCTTCACCTTCGGCCTGCCGCCCACCCGCGCGGCGCTCGACGCCTATCGGGAGATGATGCAGGGCTCGGCGCTGCCCTGGGCCGTCGCGGTGCTGGGCGGTTGTGTCGCCACCTCCGGCATGGCGCGGCTGGCCATAGAGCGCGGCGGCCACGTGCGGGTCGGGCTCGAGGACTTCGCCGGCGAGCGCCAGCCTGGCAACGCCGAACTCGTCGCGGAGGTGGCGGCGATCGCCGCCGCTGCGGGGCGACCGGTGGCGACCTCGGCGCAGGCCGCGCGGATCCTCCGCCTGCCGGCCTCGGACTGAGGCCGTCAGGGCTCACCGCGACGGAAGGCCGAGGTTTCCGCGCAGGGTGGTGGCGTCATAGGCCGTCCGCACGACGCCGCGCGCCCGCAGGATGGGCAGGACCTCGTCGATCAGGCGGCGGAATTGGCTGGGGTGCTCCACATAGACGTTGAGCCCGTCGAAGGCGCGCGCCTCGAACCAGTCGGTGATCGAGTCCGCCACCTTCCGCGCGGTCCCGATGAACGGCCCGGGGCCGTCGTTCCCGGCCGCCACCTCCAGGGTTTCCCGAAGCGACAGGCCCCGCTCCGCCGCGATCCGGGCGAAGGTCTGGGCGCGCGTGTAATAGGCGGTCGTCGCGTCGGCCAGGGCCTCGGCCGGAAAGGGCGCGTCGAGGTCGTAGCCGCGGAAATCATGGCCGCCGAACGTCCGCCCCATCTGCGTGAGCCGCTGGTCCAGGCTCTGGTCGATCCCACGATAGTATTGCTTGATCCGCAGCGCCTCGTCGTCGGTGTCGCCGATGTAGCCCACGAACGACGGCATGATCAGCACGCTGTCGGGGTCGCGGCCGGCCCGCGCCACCCGTTGCTTGATGTCGCGATAGAAGGCCTGCGACTCCTCCAGGGTCCCGCCCTGGGTGAAGATCGCGTCGGCGACCGCCGCCCCGAGGTTGCGGCCGGGCTCGCTGTCGCCCGCCTGGAACAGCACGGGCTCGCCCTGCGGGCACCGCTGGAGGTTCAGCGGCCCCCGGACCGAGAAGAACTCGCCCTTGTGGTTCAGGGCGTGCAGCTTGGACTTGTCAAAGAACACCCCGGAGGCCCGGTCATGGACGAAGGCGTCCGCCTCGTAGGAACCCCACAGGCCCTTCGCCACGGCGATGAACTCATGGGCGCGGCGGTAGCGGGTTTCGTAGTCGAAGTGCTCGTCGCGGCTGAAGTTGGAGGCGGTCCCCGCGTCACCGGTGGTCACCACGTTCCAGCCGGCCCGCCCGCCGCTGATCACGTCCAGCGAGGCCAGCCGCCGGGCCAGGTTGAAGGGCTCGTTGTAGGAGGTGCTGAAGGTGCCGGCGAGGCCGATATGCTTGGTGACCATCGCCAGGGCGGACAGCAGCGTGAACGGCTCCAGCCGGTTCAGGTAATGCGGCGGCGACCGGTCGGTGATGTACTGGCTGTCGAACAGGAAGATCCAGTCGAACAGCGCCGCCTCGGCCATCTGGGCGAATTCCACATACCAGGCGACATCGGCGCTGGCGCCGGGGGGGATGTCCGGGTCGAGCCAGCGGTTCGGACTGTCCGGCCCCCCGGCGCCGGTCGGGATCGCGCCCAGCTTGAGTTGTCGTCCTGCCAAGGTCGGGCCTTCTCGATGGTCGGCGCAGCGCGCCGCGCCTGAAACCTAGACGCCGTCGGCGCGACTGTCCTGTCTCCTCGATCGGTCGGTTGGTCTTGTCGGCCCCGGTGTTCATGCTAGCGTTTCGCCGCGGCGCGGATCCCGGTGATCGCATCGCAAGGCCGGCCACAGAACGCCGGCGGGGGAGGGCGGATGACAAGCGCCAAGCAGGAATGGGCTTCGATGTGGCCGCTGCCGCTGGTCGCCATGCTCGGGGCCGGGGGAAGCGCCTGCTTCGCTTACGCCAGCGGGGCCTTCCTGGGCGAGCTCACCCGGCTGTTCGGCTGGACGCGGGCGGAGTTCTCGTCGGCCTTCACCCTGCAGATGCTGCTCGGCCTGGTGATCGCGCCGATCGTCGGCCGGCTGATCGACCGGATAGGGCCCAGGCGGGCGGCCCTGGCCGGCATCGCGCCCTTCGTGATCGGGATTTCCCTGCTGGCCTCGGTCAACGGCTCACTCTGGCAGTGGTGGGCCTTGTGCGCGTTGCAGGCCGTGCTCGTGGCCCTGGTCGGCCCGACTGTCTGGATGAAGGCGGTGGCGGGCCGCTTCGTCGTCTCCCGGGGCCTCGCCATGGCGATCGCGCTCAGCGGCATAGCGGTGGGCAGCGCCCTATGGCCGTCGCTGGCCGCCTTCTACATCCAGCACCTGGGCTGGCGCTACGCCTTCCCGGCGCTCGCCTGCAGCTGGGGCGTGCTCATCCTGCCGCTCACCTACTTCTGGTTCTTCGGCGCGGAGACGCCTGCCCACAGGGCCGCCCCGTCGGAGGGGAAGATCAAGCTGGCGCAACTGGTGTCGTCGCGCGCCTTCGTGGGCCTGGCCCTGGGCGGGGCGATCGTCAAGGGACTGATCCTGGGCCTCCAGGTGCACATGATTCCCCTCCTGCAGGGCGGCGGCATGACCCTCAGCGGGGCGGCGGCGCTGGCGGGCGTGGGCGGCCTGGCCGGGATCGTCGGGCGGATCGCGACCGGGATCGTTCTCGATATCGCCCCGGCCCGCCGGGTGGCGCTCATCGTGTTCATGCTGCCGATCGGGGTCAGCCTGCTGCTGCTGACCGGGGCCGGGTCGACGGGGTCGGCCGTCGCCGCCTTCGCGCTCCTCGGCCTGATCGCGGGGGCCACCAGCGACCTCTTCGCCTATCTGGCGGCGCGCCTGTTCTCGCAGGATGTGTTCGCCTCGGTCTATGCGAGCCTGATGGCCGTCGTCTCGGTGGGCGCCAGCCTCGGGCCGCTCCTGGCCGGGGCCTGCTTCGACCTCAAGGGATCCTACGACCTCTACCTGTTCGCGATCGTGCCCCTGGCCCTGGTCGCCACCGGGTTCGTCGCGCTGACGCCGTCAGGGCGGAAGATCGAGCCCGCTCCGGCCCTGGCGGGCTAACCGCCCCGCAGGGCGCTCGTCCGCGCCGCGTCCACGCGGCCGCCCGCGAGATCGACGACGACGCCGCAGACCCGCTCCGCATAGGCCGGCGAGAGCTTGCCATCCAGCACGTCGGCCAGGACCAGATCTGCCGGCCGCTCGCGCGGGTTGCCATGGCCGGCCGCACCCGGAACGATGTGGGTGATCGTGTCGCCGGCCACGGCGTCGAAATCGAGCAGCATCGTCACCGGCAACTCGCGGTCGACGCCAGCCGACCTGTGCACGACGCGCGTCGGCGTGCCGTCCTGGCCGCCGGAAAGTCCCTGTGGCACCGATGTCGAACGGCAGCACCGCATCATCACCCGGCCGTCCTGGAGCACCCTGAACCGTCGCACCATCGCCAGGGCGCCGCGGAATTTCCCGGCGCCGCCCGTGTCGGGCACGAAGCCATGCTGCTCGATGACGATCGGAAACTCGGCTTCCAGCCGCTCGGTCGAGCCGCCGCCGCCGCCGATGCCGCCCGCGAAGGCCATCGCCCCGTCGACGCCGTCCTTGGTCGGGCGCGCGCCCCAGCCGCCGAAATAATAGTCCAGCATCATCTTCAGCTTCCCGCCGCGCGGGACAAACGTGAAGGACGACACGCCCCCTTCGCCGTCGGCCATCGCCTGTTCGGGGGCGGCCTTGCCGATGGCGGCGATCAACAGGTCAGTGATCCGCCAGAGCATCATGCCCCGCGCCCCCACCGCGGCGGGGAAGCGCGGGTTCACCAGGCAGCCCAGCGGGGCCTCCACCTCGATGGTGCGCACGAGGCCCGCGTTGCAGGGCGCCTCGGGCGCCAGCAGGAACCAGCAGGCCGCGTAGACCGCCGAGCAGGTCAGGCCCCACGGCACGTTGACCGCGCTCCGGACCTGCGGATCGGTGCCCGCGAAATCCACCGTCAGGGCGTCTCCGCGTTTGCGCAGCGTCAGGCGCAGCACCACGCCCGAACCGCCCAGGCCATCGTCCTCGAACAGGGTCTCGCTCGGATAATCGCCGTCAGGTATGGCGGCGAGCGCCAGGCCCATGATCCTGGCGCTGCGGTTCTTGAGATCTTCCGTGCAGGCCTCGAAGGTCTCCAGGCCGTAGCGCTCGAGCAGCGCCTCCACGCCCGCCACGCCCCGGCGGCAGGCCGACGCCAGGCCTTCCACGTCGCCGATCACGTCGTCCGGCGTGCGGACGTTCGCCGCGATCATGTCCATCAGCCCCGGGTCGACCGCGCCCCGGTGGTAGAGCTTCAGGTTGGGGATGATCAGGCCTTCCTCGAAGATCTCGGCGGATTCGATGCCCTGGCCGCCGGGCCAGCGGCCGCCGATATCCATCTGGTGCGCCAGGATCATCGCATAGGCCGCGACGCGCCCCGCCCAGAACACCGGCGCCACCAGCAAGATGTCCGGCAGGTGGGACAGCCCCTGGTAGGGGTCGTTGACCGCGACGATGTCGCCGGGTTCCAGCCGGCCGTCCCACTTGGCCAGCACGAACGGCATGACGGCCTTGGCGTAGCCCATGTGGAACAGCGTGCCCGTGCCCTGGGCTATGACTTCGCCCCGGGCGTCGGCCAGGATGGTCGAACAGTCGCCGCCCCGCGCCATGTGCGATCGCGCCGTATGGCGCATGGTCGCGGCCATCTCCTCGCCGATGGCGTTCAGCGCGTGGTTGAACACCTCGACCGTTATCGGATCCACGATGGATGACATCGGCTATGCCCCGACAAAGTTGAGAACGATGCTCCCGATGGCGTCGGAAGCGGCTGTCCACCCGGAGGGGACGACGATGGTCGTATCGAACTCCTCGATGATCGCCGGCCCGTTCACCTGAGCGCCCGCCAGATCCGAACGCCGGAGCAGTTGCGCCGCCATCATCCCGAACCCGGGACCGAAATACGCGGCCCGCGTCAGGCCTTTCGCCTCCTGATCCTTGCCGGCGTGCTCCGAAAAGCCACGCTCAAGGATATCCTGCGGAGTCGACGCGCCCTGTTCCGCGTTGGCGATCACGCGCACCCCCACGACGGTGATCGGCTCGGCCTGGCGGGAATAACCATAGCTCGCCTCATGCATCGCATGGAACCGCTCGACCAGCGTCCGGGCGGGCGCGGGATCGTCCGCGGCCGGCAGCGGGAGCGTCAGTTCCAGGGCCTGGCGCAGATCGACATAGGCGTGGAAGGTGGCCGGCCCACCCAGGTCCAGGTCCGAGATGCTGTCGCGCAGTTCTTGCCGCACCTCGTCGGCCACCGCCCGCATCCTCTCCACCGAGCCCTCGTCCAGCGGGAAGAACACGCTTCGCCCACGGTCGTAGGACTGGATGGCGAACTGCAGCCCGATGGCGCTGAACAGGCCTGGAAACAGCGGCACGACCACCTTGCGGATGCCCACCTCCTGCGCCAGGGCCGCGGCATGGATCGGCCCGGCGCCGCCGGAGACGATCAGTGTGTGGACACGCGGGTCGCGGCCGCGTTCGCTGGTCACCGACCGGACGGCGCGCGCCATGGTGGCGTTGGCGACCCGGTGCACCCCATAGGCGGCCTCCTCGATCGACAGGCCCAGCGGGCGGGCGAGGTCCTGTTCGATGGCGGCGCGCGCGGCGGCCAGGTCGATGGCGACGCTGCCGCCGGCGATGGCCTGCGGGTTCATGTAGCCCAGCACCACGTTCGCATCGGTGACCGTCGGCTTGGTTCCGCCCTTGCCGTAGCAGACCGGGCCGGGATTGGCCCCGGCGCTGCGCGGCCCGACCAGCAGGGCGCCGCCATCGGCGATCCGCGCGATGCTCCCGCCGCCGGCCCCGATCTCCACGACGTCGAAGCCTGGCACGCGGACCTTGTGGCCGCCGCCGCGGCCGTGGCCGGCGTTCATGCCGGCGCCGACCTCGCTTTCCTGGGTCAGCGCCGCCTCGCCATGTTCTATGAGGCAGGCCTTGGCGGTGGTGCCGCCCATGTCGAAGGCGACGGCGTGGTCGATGTCGAGCTGGCGGGCGATCCGCGTGGCGGCCAGGACGCCCGCCGCCGGACCCGACTCGAGCATGCGGACCGGAAACCGCCGGGCGTGACTGCTCGCCATCATGGCGGCGTTGGTCTGCATGACCATCAAGGGTGTGTGGTGCTCGGCAAGGTCCGCCTCGATGCCGTCCAGGTAGCCCTGCACCGTGTCCATCAGATAGGCGTTGAGCACGGTGGTCGAGGTGCGGGGATATTCGCCCAGCTCACCCGAAACCTCGTGCGAGAGGCAGATCGCCACGCCGGGCAGGGCGGCGCGCAGGATCTCGCCCACGCGCCGTTCATGCGTTGGATTGGCGTAGGCATGCATGAACGCCACGGCGACGGCCTTGACCTCATGGCCTCGCAGCACGGCGATCGCCTCGTCGAGCTCCCCTTCGTCGAGCGGCGTGTCGATCGCCCCGGTCGCCAGCACCCGCTCGCTCACCTCGAGGCGCAGGCGGCGGGGAACGATCGGCTGGAGAGGACTCCAGTTCAGGTCGGAGTTGGCGCCGCGCCGGGCGCCGCCGACTTCCAGCAGGTCCCTGAATCCCCGCGTGCAGATCAGGGCGGTGGCCGAGCCCAGGCCCTCGAGGACGGTGTTGGAGCAGACGGTGGTGCCGTGGATCAGCGCCGACACCGCGACCTTTTCCGAGGAAAGGCCCCGGGCCATCACGTCATCGATGCACTGGTTGATCTTGACGCCGATCGCCCGGGGCTCGTTCAGCACCTTGTAGGTGTGCAGATGGCTGTCCGGGTCCACGACCACGATGTCGGTGAAGGTTCCGCCGACGTCGATGGCCACTCGCAACCCCTGATGGGTCATCCGTCTCGCTCGCTTCCTTGGTCGTGGTTGCGCCGGGCGCGGGACGCGGCCGCCAGGCCGAACGGACGCGCGCCGCGCGCCGCCATCGTCCTGTGGCCGTGTCCGCGCGGCGGCTGGGGCTACCCCCAGGTCTTGCCGAAATCGTCGGTTTCCAGGACCTGCCCGGTGAAGCCGGCGCCGGTCTGCTTGGCCAGGTAGACGATCGACGGTCCCATGGCCTCCACCGTCGGCGGCTTGGCCATGCCGGTATCAAGCATCTGGTTCTTCAGCTCCTGGGTCAGCGCGCGCCATGAGTTCGTGACGACCGCGCCGGGATAGAGCGAGTTGACCGCGATCCCATGCCGGCCGAGTTCCGCGGCGAACCACAGTGAAAGCTTGTCCAGCGCCGCCTTCGTGGTGCCGTAGGCCAGCATGCCCTGGTGCGCGACCTCGCCATAGGTGGTGGGCTTCGCCGCGCCGGAGGAGATATTGATGATGCTGCCGGAGCCCTGCTTGATCATGTAGGGCGCCACCTCGCGGATCATCTGGTACGGACCGATCACATTGACCCGCATGTACCGGTCCCACTCCGCCGGCGAGAACCCGAAGGGGTCGTTGTGGACGGTCGGCTGGTCGGCCGGATAGGTGGCGGCGTTGTTCACCACGATGTCGATCCGGCCGAAATTGCCAACGGTCTCCTTGACCGTGCGGATGATCTGGTCCGGATCGCCGACGTCGCAGGCGATCGCCATCACCTTGCAGCCCATCTCCTCGGAGAGCCGGACGGTCTCGGCCAGGCTAGACGGGCCGGGCGCTTCGCCGGCCGCGGGCGCGCCCATGGAGCGCGAGGTCGCGACGACGGAGGCGCCGGCCTGCGCCAGCGCCAGGGCATAGGCTCGTCCGGTGCCCTGACTTGCGCCAGTGACGATCGCGACCTTCCCAGCAAGTTCCATATCATCTCCCTTTTGTTGTTTGCCGCCCTTGGCGTTGGGCGAACGTCTAGGCCGGATCGATCCCGGCGGCTCGGGTTTTTCAATTCGAAGAGCGCTTGTACACCCCTCGCGTCAGGACGCGCCCTGGGCGCCGCTGCGGATCAGCCGGCCGCGCAGCTCCCCCGTGGGCGCCCCGTCGCGATAGGCCACCACGCCATCGACGATCGTCGCCGTGTATCCCTGGGCCTCCTGCATGATCCGCGCGCCGCCCGCCGGGAGGTCGCGCACCACATGCGGCGACCCCAGCGTCAGCCGGTCGAAGTCGATGACATTGATGTCGGCCCGCCAGCCGGCCCGCAGCAGGCCCCGCTCCTCGAGCCCGATCGCCTGGGCGTTGGCGTGGGTCAGGCCATGGATAACCTCGGCCAGCGGGATGCGCCCGCTGCCGCGTTGGCGCTCGCGGGCCCAGTATTGCAGCATGAAGGTCGGCAGGCTGGCGTCGCACAATATGCCCACGTGGGCTCCGCCGTCGCCCAGGCCATACAGCGTGTACGGATGGCGCAGCACCGCGCCCGCCGTATCGAGGTCGCCGTTCACCAGGTTGGCCGACACGCCGATCAGCACGCCTTCGCCATCCTGCTCCAGCATGGCGTCGTAGGCGATGGCGAACGGCGTTTCGCCGCGCCGCGCGGCGATCTCGGCGATGCTGCTGCCCGGCTCCGGTTCGTATTTGGGCGGCGTCCCGAGGATGAACATCTCGGTCCACCGCGACGGCCCGTCTCCGGCCGCCGCCTCGGCTTCGGCCAGGATCCGCGCGCGCACCTCGGGCCGGCGCAGCTCCGCCGCCCGCGCTTCCCGCGCCAACGCCTTCAGGCCCTTGAAGGTCGGCGTCGCGGCGAACGGATGATAGGTGTGCTCGAAGCCCGACAGCCCGCCGATCGGCCGGCCGGCCACCTGGGCGCGCACGCTCAGGCCGTCGGCGTTACAGGCGTCCACCCAGTCCAGCACCGGGCGCCACTTGTCAGAATTCTGCCGGAGCAGCAGCGTCACCGACATCGGCCGGCCGCTCGCCTCGACCACCCGGCGGAACCGGCCCAGTTCCTCGGCCGGGTCGTCGAAGTCAGACACGACCTGCAGCACGCCGCGGCCCAGGTCGCCCAGCGCCCGGCCGATCTCCGCCAGTTCCGCCTCGGCGGCGCGCAGGGTGGGCACCAGCACCCCGTCGCTGGATTTGTGGTTCAGGGTCCGCGAGGTGGCGAAGCCGAATGCGCCGGCCGCCACGGCCGCCTTCGCCAGGCGCGCCATCTCGGCGCGGTCCTCGGCGGTCGCCGCCTCGCGTTCGCTGGCGCGCTCGCCCATCACGAAGATCCGCAGCGCCGCGTGCGGCGCCTGGGTGGCCACATTGATGTCGAAGCTGCGGGCGGCCAGGAAGTCCAGGTACTCGGGGAAGCTTTCCCAGGCCCATGGCACGCCTTCGGTCAGCACCACCTCGGGCAGGTCCTCGATCCCCTCCATCAGCCTGACCAGCCGCTCCCGGTCGCCCGGTCGGCACGGGGCGAACCCCACGCCGCAGTTGCCCATCAGCACCGTGGTGACCCCGTGTCCGGAGGACGGCGCCAGCCGGTTGTCCCAGCTCACCTGGCCGTCATAGTGGGTGTGGATGTCGATGAAGCCGGGCGTCACGATCTGGCCGCGGGCGTCGATTTCCTCGCGCCCGGTCAGGCCGGCCGCCTCGGCCCCGACCGCCACGATCCGCCCCCGGTCCAGCGCCACGTCGCCCTCGAACCCGTCCGCCCCCGATCCGTCGAAGACGGTCCCGCCCCGGATCACTAGATCGACCTGCATGGCTCGCTCCCTGCCGCATGGACGGGGACACCATAACCCCGCGCGCGACGTTGGGTAGGGGGCTGGCGCGCTCCGTGGCTCTTGACGGGGCGGGTTATGCTGGTCTCTCTCCCGGCCGGGAGGTGCGCCGTGCATCGCGCGCCGCTAAGGCGCCCACGCCACCGGGATGAAGAGGAAACGTCTGAGATGACCCAGATCATGAAGGGTGTGCGCGTTCTCGAGGTCGCGCAGTTCACGTTCGTGCCGGCCGCGGGCGCCATCCTCGCCGACTGGGGCGCCGACGTCATCAAGATCGAGCACCCGGTGCGCGGCGACACCCAGCGCGGCTTCATCACCTCCTTCGGCAACAGCATCGACCCGATGCGCAACGGCATGATGGAGCACTCCAACCGCGGCAAGCGCAGCGTCGGCATCGACATCTCGACGGCCGAGGGCCAGGCGCTGATCTACGAGATCGCCAAGACGGCCGATGTCTTCCTGACCAACTACCTCCCCTCGGCCCGCCAGAAGCTGAAGATCGACGTGGAGCATATCCGCGCCGCCAACCCGAAGATCATCTACGCCCGCGGCTCGGCCTTCGGCGACAAGGGTCCCGACCGCGACAAGGGCGGCTTCGACAACACCGCCTTCTGGACCCGCAGCGGCGTCGCCTACTCGATGACGCCCGAGGAACTGGGTGGCGCCTTCATGCAGCCGATCGGCGCCTTCGGTGATTCCATGGGCGGCATGACCATCGCCGGCGGCATCTCGGGGGCGCTCTTCCACCGCGAACGGACGGGCGAGGCGATCGAGCTCGACGTCTCGCTGCTCTCCACCGGCTGGTGGGCCTGCGGCTCGGCCATCGACCAGTCCATCGAGTCGGGCAGGGTGCCGCGCGCCCGCATGCCGATGTCCGGCGGATCGCCGGGCAATCCCTTCCTCGGCAATTACCAGACCTCGGACGGGGGCACGATCAACCTCTGCACGCTGACGCCCGGGCCCTATGCGCGCAGCCTCTTCGAGACGCTCGGCCTGCCGGAGCTCGTCGACGACCCGCGTTTCTCGGAGGGCCGGGCGATCATGACCAACTGGCAGGCCGCCAGCGAGCTGATCGCCAATGCCATCGCCGGGAACACCTTCGACTACTGGCGCACCCAGCTCAGCAACTACACGGGCCAATGGGCGCCGGTGCAGAGCTTCCTGGGCCTGGTCAGCGACGCGCAGGCGCTCGCCAACGACATGATCCTCGAGGTCGAGGCGGCCGACGGCAGCGCCCCCATGAGGCTGGTCCGCAATCCGGTGCAGTTCAACCACACCCCGGTCACCACGACCCGCGCGCCCCAGGCGTCCGAACACACCGAGACCTTCCTGATGGAGCTCGGCCTGGAGTGGGACAGGATCGACGAGCTGAAGACGCTGGGCGCCATCGCCTGAGCCGCCACGGCTTGCGGGCGGCGATGTGGGGCGTAAGCTTGATCTCCAGAACAGATGTCGCGCGAGCGGAGGGGACCCGGCCATGACCAAGGAGACCATGCGGATCTTCCGCGCCGCGGACGCCCCGGTGCACCGCAGCCCGCCCGACGCGGTCAAGGTCGCGGAGAGTTCGCTGCCCGGCGTGGCGCGGGCGACCGAGGCCGGCCTGAAGGACGGCTACGTGCTGAAGCTGCTCTTCGAGGCGCCGGGTTTCGCGCTGCACTACGCCTGGTTCAAGCCCAACTACCTGCTCAACCGGCACAGCCACGACCTGGCCGGGCTCTACTACATCATCGCCGGTTCGATGCAGATGGGCGCGGAACGGCTGGGGGCCGGCGACGGCATCTATGTGCCGGCCGATACGACCTACGCCTATACCGTCGGGCCGGAGGGGCTGGAGATCCTGGAGTTCCGCCACGAGGCGCACTTCAAGACCCTGGTGTCCGGCGCCAGTCCCGCCTTCTGGGAGCGGACCCTGGCGACCATCGCGGCCAACCGCGAGACCTGGCTCACCGCCGAGCCGCCCGGACCCGCCCGCTTGAAGGCGACGCTCCCCGCCGACGCCTGACCCGGGCGCCGGTCAGGCCGCCTCGAGTCGGCGGCCGATCTCGGGTCCGGCGTTGATGCTCACCGACCAGATCGTGCGCACGCAGCGGCCCGGCGTGCCGCTGGCCGCGTGCAGGAACCGCCAGTTGTCCCAGGCCACCGCGTCGCCCGGCTCATAGGCATGCCAGTATTGGAACTTCGCCTGGGTGATGTGGGCGATCAGCTCGGTCATCAGCGCCTCGCCCTCCGCGCCCGGCAGCTCGACGATGCCGTCGGCCCACATCGGCGGCAGATTCAGCACCATCTCGCCGCTCAGCGGGTGCGGGTGGACCAGCGGATAGACCACGTCGGGGAAGAGGTTCGGCGCGAGCTGGTTGTCGCCGTCAAGCCGATAAGCCCGCTGGTCGCTGTTCTGGCGCAGGCGCTCCAGCCGTGACCAGCTCTGCACCACATGCAGGCCCGCGATCCGCCGGCGCAGCGCCTCGGGCAGTTCGCGGTAGGTCATCTGGCCGTCGATGAAGCCGGTCTTGCCCCCTTCCTCCGGCACCCGCACGGCATAGAGGATCTTGCCGCGGTTGGGCTTGGTCACATAGCCCATGTCGGTGTGCCATTCGGTGGCGCCCAGCACCGCGTCCGGGTCGTCCGGCACGACGTCGCCGCCGTAGCCGCGGGTGCTGATCACGTCGATGCCCGGGGCCTCGGGATCCACCGCCTGGGCCACCCGGTCGGTGAAGGCCCCGCCGAACGGGGCGCAGGCCGCCACCACCTGCGGTTTGGTCAGGGTCTGTCCGCGGAACACGACCAGGCCATGCTGGTCATAGAGCCGCCTGACCTCGCGCGCCTCGTCGTCCGAGAGCCTGGTCAGGTCCACGCCCTCGACCGCCACGCCGCCCACTCCGCCAAGGCTCCGCACCCGCATGACCTTCGTCCTCCCATGGCGCGGTCCGCGCCGCGTCTTTGCGGCCATCGTAGCGCACTGCGCTGGGTACTCAATTGGCGCCTGTGGAGTCAGGATCGCTCGTCAGGCGTCCCAGGCCAGATGCAGGCGGTCCACCTTGAGCACGGAGCCTGGGGACGACGAGGGCGGCGGCTGGTCCGGATCGAACCGGACGATCGGCATGGCCTTCGCCCATTCTTCCAGCATCACCCGCAGCTCCATGCGCCCCAGGTGCTGGCCCACGCACCGGTGGGCCCCGTTGCCAAGGCTGTTGTGCGGCGCCGGCGGCCGGTCGAAGTCGACCGTGAACGGATCGTCGTAGACCCGATCGTCGAGCCCGGAGAGCGGAACCATGTTGAGGATCATCTCGCCCGCCTTCATCCGCGCGCCCTTCAGTTCGACATCCTCCTTGATCAGCCGTCCGGTGCTCGACAGGCCGTGGCGGCGAAGCAGTTCGTCGACCGCCGCGGGAATGACCGCCGGGTCGTCTTTCAGGCGCTGCTGCAGGTCCGGCCGCTCGGCCAGTCGCCACAGGGCGAACCCCATCGCCGAGGCCACAGTGTCCAGGCCCCCCAGGAACACCAGCTCCGCCATGCCCGTCAGCTCCTCCCGATGGGAAAAGCGGGGGTTGTCGCGCCACTGGGAAATGCCGGTGAAGATGTCCGGCCCCGGATGCTCCAGGCGCTGCTCGAGCAGTTCCCCCAGATAGCCCGTGATCGACTGGTGCGCCGCCATGCGCGCCTCGCGCGCGTTGCCGCCGGACAGCTGGTGGCCCCAGCCCAGGAATTCGTCGCGGCGATCGTAGGGCAGGTTCACGAAGTCGAAGAAGATGACGATGGGCGCGACGATGCCGAAGGCGCTCACGAATTCGCACCGCCCCTGGGGGCGAAGGCGCCGGACGAGCGCCTGGATTACGGCGCGGGCCTTCGGCTCATACTCCTCCTCGATCCTGCGCCGGGTGAAATAGGGATTGAACACCGCGCGATAGCGGGCGTGGTCGGGCGGGTCGTAGGTGATCGGCGGCATGTAGGGCAGGCTGCCGCGCGGCACGCTCTTCTCCTTCGACGAGAACAGCTCCCAGGTTTCCTGGACCCATTTGATGTCTTCCGCCCGGGTGGACATCCAATGGCCGCCGTGATGCGGCGTCCAGACGACGTCAGGCCCCTGGTGGAGGCGCGACAGCGCCTTGTAGACGTCCCCGCCCTCCATTCCCGCCGGCGCCAGATAGTCGAAATCGACCACCAGCGCCGGATCGACGTGCGGCGGCGCTTCGCCGAGCCTGACGTCGTCCACGATCAATCGTGCGGCTTCCATGTGTTCCTCCCGGCCTGCGCCGACCTGCTTCCCGTACAGGGTATTACGGGTGACAATATGGGAAATAGCCCCGGTCGCCGCGCCCTAATCCGCTCTCTGCGGCGGCGCATACGCCTCGGGGGGAGTCGTCGTGGCGGCCGCCATCGCCTAAGACGCTACAAACGCTGGAGGAGGACAGGCTGTGGGTGATCGACTTCAAGGGCGCGTCGCGCTGGTGACAGGCGCCGGCAACGGGATCGGCCGGGCCATCGCGCTCCACATGGCGTCCGAGGGCGCCTCGGTGGTCGTCAACGACCTGGGGACCAGCGTGAGCGGGGTGGGCCAGAGCGCCGCGGCCGCCGACGCCGTCGTCGCCGAGATTGGCGACGCGGGCGGCAAGGCGGTCGCCAGCCATGACTCGGTCGCCGAAGGCGAAGGCTGCCGCCGCGCCGTCGCCAAGGCGGTCGAGACTTATGGCGCCTGCGACATCGTCGTGGCGAACGCCGGCGCCGTGGTCAGGGCCGCCGACCCCGCCGTGCGCGACGATGACGACAGCTGGCGGCGACTCCTCGACCTCTACCTCGGCCAGAAGTTCTGGCTCACCCGCGAGGCGTTGCCGGGGATGCTGGAGCGCGGTTGGGGCCGCATGATCTTCGCGACTTCCGAGATCGCCCGGGGCAGGCAGCGCAGCCCGTCCGGGGCCGCGGTGTTCAGCGGGGCGGTCGGCATGATGCGTGATCTGGCCTTCATGCACGGCGGCAGCGGCGTGACCTTCAACGCCTACGCCCCCGGCGCCGCCACCCGGACCTACCACGAGGTCGCCGCCCAGATCGCCGCCGGCCAGCGCGTCGGCGGCATGACGGCCGAGATGCTGGCCAAGCACCGCCTGCCGGGCCCGGAGTTCGTCGCCCCGATGGTGAGCTGGCTCTGCACCGCGGCCGCCGATGCGGTGACCGGCGAGGTGTTCGGCCTGAGCGGCGGGCGCATCAACCGCTGGACCAGGCTCGAGGACGCCGCCAGTCTCGCCAAGTCCGAAGCCGCGGGACCGGCCCTGTGGTCCCTGGACGAGCTTGACACCCTGGTCCCCGAGCACCTCTTCCCGCGCCACTGAGACGGCGCCCATTGCGCGGGTTCCGGGGCGCCTCAAGATGGCGCTGACGCCGGCCCATGCCTCCGAGGCGCGTTGAACGGTTTAAGAGGCGAGGCTTGATAAGTCATGGGCGGCCGTATGGGCCGACGCCGCCGCTGAAAAATAGGGAGGAAGAACCCAATGTCCGATAATGATCTGAGCGCGCGTGTCGCCAAGTTGGAGGCGCGTGTTGAAGAGCTTGAAAATGAACGGGAGATCCGAAATCTACTTTCCCGCTATGGATATAACGCCGACTGCTGCCGGGACGATGAATATGTTGATCTATATACTGAAGATGGAATCATGAATCTTGCGTCGGGCGGAGACGATGTCCGGCGGTACGAAGGCAAGGAGCGCCTGCGACAGTTCATCACCGATCCAAATGGTCACAGCAAGCCTGGATATTATGGCAAGTCCATGCACATGCAGGGCAATAATGTGGTGACCCATATCAATAAGGATGAGGCCATCGTCAACAGCTATTCCGTCGTTCTGGTGGGCGATGGCACGTCAAGGCCAGAGCTCTACACGGCGGGAAACAATCAATGGTCCCTGAAGAAGGTCGATGGAAGGTGGCATATCAAGGAGCGCCGCCGCCGGAACCTGGGCGACAAATATTATGTAGATAACCTGGACGCGACCCCGGCATAGTGTCTCCCCGGCTGCGATAGTCCGCGCTTCCATACGGTCTTGCGGCGGCGCTGTGCGAACCGGCGCCGGCTCGACCCTGCGGGCCGTCAGTAGGGCCGCATCTGCTGCCAGTGCATCGCGTCCTTCACGATCGAAGCCAGGTCGGACCTGCGCGGGACCCACCCCAATTCCGTCCGGATCAACCTGGCGTCAGCCACGAGGCGCGCCGGATCGCCCGCCCGCCTCGGTCCGACGGTCCGCGGCGCCGGCCGGCCCAGGGTCTTCTCCACCGCCTGGACCACCTTGAGCACGCTCGCGCCCTCGCCCGTGCCGACGTTCATGGCGAGGTTGCCGCCGGCGGCCAGGAGGCGGCCGATGGACAGGACGTGCGCCTCGGCGAGGTCGGCCACATGGACGTAGTCGCGGATCGCGGTGCCGTCCGGCGTGTCGTAGTCGTCGCCGAACACCTTCAGGCCGGGCCCGCGCCCGAGGGCTGCCTGGCAGGCCAGGGGGATCAGGTGGGTCTCGTCGAGATGGCTTTCCCCCACCTCGCCCTGCGGGTCCGCGCCGGCGGCGTTGAAATAACGCAGCACGGTCCAGTTGAGGCCGCCCGCCTGGCCCAGCCACCGCAAGGCCTCTTCGAAGGCCAGCTTGGTCGCGCCATAGGGGTTGAGCGGCGCCTTGGCGTGGTCCTCCGGGATCGGGACCATCGATGGCTCGCCGTAGACCGCCGCGGTGGATGAAAACACCAGCGACTTTACGCCGGACTCGATCAGGGCCTGGGTGAAGGCCACCGCGGCGCCGACATTGTTGTCGTAGTACTTGGCCGGGTTGGAGACGCTCTCGCCCACCAGGCTGCTGGCGGCGAAATGGATCGCCGCGCGGATTCCGAACTCGGCGGACAGCTCCTTTACGAGGGTGGCGTCGCGGATGTCCCCCTGGCGCAACGGGCCCCACTTCACCGCCGGGGCGTGCCCGGTCGACAGATTGTCCAGGGTCACCGGCAGATAGCCCGCCGCGTGAAGCGACTTGCACGTCTGCGACCCGATATAGCCGGCTCCGCCTGCCACGAGAACGGCCCCGCGATTGGTCACACAACAACTCCTGTACCCAGCCCATGGACGGGCGATGGCCGACGACGCTACGGACGTCCGACGGACGTATAGCGGAAGCCGCAGTTCCGCAGTTCGTCGCGGCGGTAGATGTTGCGCAGGTCGACCAGCACGGGCGCCTTCATGAGCAGCTTCACCCGGTCGAGGTCGAGCGCCCGGAACTCATCCCATTCGGTGATGATCAGCAACACGTCGGCGCCGGCCGCCACGGCGTAGGAATCGTCCTTGAAGTCCACGTCGTTCAGCAGCTGGCGCGCCTCGTGGGTCCCCTGCGGATCATAGGCCTGGATCTTCGCGCCCAGCGCCTGCAGGGCGGGAATGATGTCGAGCGACGGAGCGTCGCGCATGTCGTCGGTGTTCGGCTTGAAGGTCAGGCCCAGCACGCCGATGGTCTTGCCCGCCAGGTCGCCCTCGACCACGTCGCGGACCTTGGTCGCCATGGCCTTCTTGCGCGCGTCGTTGACCGCCACGGTGGTCTCGATCAGCTTCACGGGCGAGCCGGCGTCCACCGCGGTGCGCACCAGGGCCAGCGTATCCTTCGGGAAGCAGGAGCCGCCGTAGCCTGGTCCGGCGTTCAGGAACTTGTTGCCGATCCGCTTGTCCAGCCCGATGCCGCGGGCGACCTGCTGGACGTCCGCGTCCAGGGCCTCGCACAGGTCGGCCATCTCGTTGATGAAGGTGATCTTCAGCGCCAGGAAGGCGTTGGCCGCGTACTTGATCAGCTCGGCGGTGCGTCGGGTGGTGAAGAGGATCGGGGTCTCGTTGAGGAACAGCGGGCGGTATATCTCGCTCATCACCGGGCGGGCGCGCTCGTCGTTCATGCCCACCACCACGCGGTCGGGGCGTTTGAAGTCCTCGATGGCCGCGCCCTCCCGCAGGAATTCGGGGTTGGAGACCACGGCGAACTGGGCGTCGGGCCGCGCGGCCTTGATGATCCGCTCGATCTCATCGCCGGTGCCCACCGGAACGGTCGACTTGGTGACAATCACCGTGAAGCCGTCGATCAGGCCTGCGATCTCCTCGGCGGCGGCGTAGACAAAGGACAGGTCGGCATGCCCGTCCCCGCGCCGCGAGGGCGTTCCGACGCCGATGAACACGGCGTCGGCGTCGCGGATCGCCTCGGCGGCGTCGACCGAGAAGTCCAGGCGCCTGGCCGCGACGTTGCTGGCCACCAGGAGATCCAGGCCCGGCTCATAGATCGGGATGCCGCCGGCCTTCAGGCGTTCGATCTTGGCCGCGTCCTTGTCGATGCAGGTGACGGTGTGACCGAAATCCGCGAAGCAGGCGCCACTCACCAGACCCACATAGCCGGTGCCGATCATCGCAACACGCATACTCGAAGACTCCTCGCCGATAGCGGAGATCCGACAGGGGCGTCCGCGATCGAAGGACAAATCTGCGGCGAACGGCGGCGGGCGCGCCAGGAAATCGACAAGGAGACGCCGCGCCGGCCCGGTTGACTGCGATTCCCGCAACAGTGCGCGTGACTGCCTCAGCGCGCGCCATCGGTGCGGATTGTCGCCCCGTTGAAGGCGCGCCACCCGTTCCGGGCGCCACGCTGGGCGCGCATGGTCGCCAAGCCCATCGGCGATCGGAGACGGACTTCGCCATGTCAGCGTTTCAGCTTCTCAAACCCGCGGCGCTGAAATCCGGCCCCCGGGCGCCGGCCCGGGGACCGGACGGCGCGCTGATGTATGTGATCGGCGACGTGCACGGTTGCGCCGACGCTCTGCAGGGCCTGCTCCCGCAAATTCGCCAGGACGAAGCCGCCTCGCCGCACGTCGGGCCCGCGCGCATCGTGTTCCTCGGGGACTACGTGGATCGCGGCCCGGGCTCGCGGGAGGTGATCGACATCGTGCTCGCGCTTATCGCCGAGGGGCGGTTTCGGGTGGGGACGCTGCGGGGCAACCACGACCGCTATCTGCTCGACGTCCTGGAGGACCCACGCCACGGCCCGGGCTGGCTGGATCATGGTGGCCTGGCGACCTTGACGTCCTATGGCGTGGCGCCCCCGCGGTTTCGCCATGACGTGGAGGGCTGGATGGCGACCGCCGAGGCGCTGCGGCGCCGGATTCCCCAGGCGCACAGGGATTTCCTGGCGCGGACGGCGCTTATCGAGATCTTCGGCGACTATGTGCTGGCCCATGCGGGCGTCCGGCCGGGCGTGCCGCTGGACGAGCAGACCGAGGCGGACCTCACGGGCATCCGCAGGACGTTCTACGAACACCCCGACCCCGCCTCCGGCCGCGTCGTGGTCTTCGGCCACACGGTCTTCGAGGCGCCGTTGATGACCGGCGCGGTGATCGGCCTCGACACCGGCGCCTACGCCACCGGCCGGCTGACCGCGCTGAGGATATTCGAGGATCAGGTGGCGCTGCTTCAGTCCGGTCCGGCTCGATCCCCGGCCGATTTCGCTCCGACGCTCAAAAAACCGCCACGTGGCGGTTTATGCCACCCGGCGGCCTCCGGCCTCGATTGATAAGCCCCGGGGGGAGTGGTTGGGTGGGCCATGGATCAGGATGCCGCGCGTCACTACACAGGAGATGCCGGCCGCCGGTATCACGAGCGCCGCGCCCAGCAGCGCGGAGCCGCCGAGCAGGCCGGCAGGGCGGTCTATTTCCAGGGGATCAGCACCGAGGCCGATGTCCTGCTGGACTTCGGCTGCGGTACGGGCGGGATCGCCCAGGCCCTGCCGGCGAGGCGGCGGCTCGGTGTCGAGATCAACGAGACGGCGGGCGCCGAGGCGGCCACCCGGCTGGACGAGGTGCACCGGAGCCTGGATCCTGTCGCCGAGGCCTCGGTCGACGTCGCCATCAGCTTCCACGCCCTGGAGCATGTCTCCAGCCCTCTGGAAATCCTGGCGGCCCTGCGCCGCGTGGTCCGCCCCGGCGGGCGTCTGAGGGTGATCGTTCCCTCCGAGTCGCCCTTTCTGCTCGCGCGGCATCGCGGCTGGCGCTCGGACGACCCCGATCACCATCTTTACGCCTGGACGCCGCTGACCTTCGGCAACCTGGTCTCCACCGCTGGCTTCGAGGTCGTCGGCGCGCGGATTCAGCCGTGGGCCGGCGCCGGCCATGTGGGACGCTCCCTGGGATCCGCCTCGCCGCTGGCGCGGGGTTGGATATGGCTGAAGGCGCTGCGCCATGGTCGCTTCCATGTGGTGGTCGACGCCCATCGTTAGGGCGCGGCCCGCCGGGTCATGGCGCCGCGCCCCCGCGCCGTGCGTAGGCGCGCACCCAGGCCACCCCCAGGGCGGCAGGGTCCTGAGGCGGGTCGCCGGCGTTCTCGAAAAGGCTGATCACCATGTACAGCGGCGCCTGCTGTTCCGGCCGCCGCGCGATCCGCGCGACCTCGCGGCGATCGTAATAGACCACGAACTTCTCGCGGTCGGCCAAGGCCCCGAACAGGTGGAACCCGGACAGCAGGGCCGGGGCGGGGGTGATGGCCGAGGCGAAGACATGGCGCCCGCCCAGGCGGCCGGGCCAGATATGGCTCGTGGCGTGATGGCCCCAGCGTCCCCCGGCGCCATAGGACTCCACGATGTCGAACTCCGCGTGGCCGCGGTCCCGGTCGTGCCGCGACAGCAGCCAGAAGCCCGCGTGGGCGCCGGCCGCGGCGGGCAGGGCGATCCGGGCCTCGAAGTAGCCGTTCGCCTGGCTGAATCCGGCGCCGGCGCTGTCCTGGGTCTGAAGATTGGCCTCTCGCCACCGGCCGCCCTCGATCCGCGTCGAAAGCCGCAGCATGCCCTCGGCGACCGCGTAGGCGGGATCGGGCGGGACCGCCAGATCGCCCATCCCGAGCGCCGTGTGTATCGGGGCGTACCAGGGGCCCGCGCCGCCTTCGCGGCTCAGCCTGAGCCGATCGAACTCGTCGTCGAAGGCGATCGCATAGCCCTTGAGATCGAGGCGCTCGCCGGCGTGGCTGCGGTCCCAGTCGACGGGGAAGCCGTGGTTGGAATCCCGCCCGCACTGGCTTATCGGCCCAAGCCCGACGACCGCCGCCACCGCCGCGGCCAGCCTTACCCACTCCATGTCGCTCTCCTTTTCGGCGGGCCCCTACCGGCGGCCCGGGCGTGAGACCGATGAGATCCGCCACCTATCCCAAGTCCCCGACCGCCACGGCGCCGGCGCGTCCGGATGCCGGGACGCGCCGCCGGACCTTGGGGTACGACCTGCTGTAC
>CANJXI010000048.1 GCA_947478785.1 Caulobacteraceae bacterium | reverse complement strand
CGGGCATGTTCCGGATCGACCGCCAGGTCGGAGAGCACGATGTCGCGGTCGGCGGCGCGGCCGATGGTGGCCTCCGCGCCCTCGACGCGGCGCGTGCGCACGATCTCGCCGCCTCCGGCCTGGCGCGTGATCAGCTTGAGGGTAAAGGCTCGGGCCATCTCACCAATAGAAGAAGACGCTGGCGACGTGCGCGATGAGCGCCGCGAGCAAAGCAAAGGTGACCGGAACGTGCACGAATAGCCAAGCTTCCAAAAGCGCCGTGATGTGGATTTGTCGGCGTGCGAGCGCCAAAGTCTCGGCTTTGCGCTTCAGAAGGGCGTCGACCTGGGCGAGCGCTTCGGCTTGCGGGCCCTTGGCGACGAATCGCACGGCCTCCAGTTTGGCGATGGCTTTGGTGGTGGCGCAGTCGCGGTAGTCGGCGAACAGTCGCTTCCAGAAGCCGCCGCCGATGTCGGTCTTCTCAAGCGAGAGGCGTACGATGGCGGCCATCTCGCGGTTCAGCGGCTGGGCGGCCTCGTGCAGTTGCTCGTCCAGCGAGGCGATCTCGGCCAGCATCTGGCGGCGGGTCGTCTCGCCGCGGTTGTCGCTGAGCGCCTTGGGAAGCGTGATGTAGGCCCAGACGCCGACCGCGCCGGAGACGATCACCAGGATCATCAGCGCGTAGGCCAGGGTGTGGATATTGAACCCGAACTGAAAGCCGGTGTGCAGCGTCGCGATGACAATCAGCGACAGGCCCAGGTAGACGTGGGCCGAGACCCAGGCCTTCAGCGAATAGTGGCCGTCGGTGACCGCGCGCTTGCGCACGCCCAGCAGCGCCAGCCAGACGATGATCAGGAGCCCCAGCGTTCCCAGGAAATAGCCCAGCGGGCTGCCGCCGTTCGGGCGGGGCCGGACGTCCTGCAGGACATAGGCCACGATCACCGCGGTGCAGAGCACCAGGGCGGCCTTGAGGAACAGGAAGTCGCCGAAACGCAGGAAGCTCTCGTGCGTCGCCGCTCTACGCCGTTGGGTTTGACCGCTTGCCGCCCTCGCCATCGGTCAGCGGCCCAGCAGCGCCACCGAGAGGAAGTCCTCTGGTGACACCCGAATGGCCGCGCCGGTCGGGCAGGCCCGCACGCAGGCTGGTCCGCCGGTCTTGCCCGTGCACATGTCGCACTTGATGGCCACCTTGGCCGCCTCGACCTTGGCCTTGGGCTGCTTCTCGCGCCACGCCTTGTCCGGCTCGCCGGGGCCGGGCCCTTTGCCGAACAGCATCCACTCCAAAAGGCTGGGCTTGGGCGGCGGCGGCTTGTCCATCTGGATCACGTCGTAGGGACAGTTGCGCTGGCAGTTGCCGCACCCGATACAGGCGTCGGAGATGAACACCTCGCCGTCGGGCCCCCGCTGGATGGCGTTGGGCGGGCAGTCGGTCATGCAATAGGGGTGCTCACAGTGCCGGCAGGAGGTCGGCACGTGGATCTTCGCATAGGTCTTGCCGGCTTCGCGGTTCAGCCGCGACAGGCCCTCGTGGCTGTCGGCGCAGGCCTTTTCGCAGTTGTCGCAGCCGACGCAGAGGCTCTCGTCGATCAACAGCACGTCGGTGGCCTCGCCGATCCCTTGCTCGATCAGGAAACTGGCGACGGAGGAATACATGTCGACGACGCCACCGAAATTGTCCTTCTTGCCCTCGATGAAGGCGTTGACCTTGCGCCGGCCGGCCATGTCGCTGCGCATCCGGCTGTCGAGCTCAGGCTTGCGCGCCAGGAGCCGGCGGAACGGCTCGGCCGGCAGACGCACGACCTGGGAGCGGATCGCGGCCTTGACGGTGGCGCTGCGCGGGCCTCCGTCGATCATCGCCATCTCGCCGGAATAGGAGCCGGCCGGGACGTAGGACAGGAAGACCTCGCGGCCGGCCACCTGTTTTTCCACGACCATGCTGCCGGAGCGGATCACGAACAGGTCCTCGGAGAGGTCGCCTTCCTTGATGATCGCCTGGCCGGGCTTCACCTCCATGACCTCGGCCCCGGCCAGCACTTCCTCCAGGTCGGAGGGTGAGAGGCCGGACTTGAAGATCTGCAGGATCTGACGCTCGGTGGTGATGCGGTTGACCGTCTCGCGGGCCTGCGGCACCTGCGCCATCAGCTTCAGCGCCGCCGTACGCGGGATTTCCACGCAGATGGTTGGCTCGGCCGCCCGCACCGTGGCGCCGCGGCGGCGGCCGGAGATCAGGCCGACCTCGCCGGTGATCGAACCCTTTCCGATCGGCACGAACTTCTTCGGGTCCTTGGGATCGATCTCCACCCGCACCGAGCCTTCGGCGATGCCGAACAGCGACGATCCGATGGTGTTCTTCTCGAAGACCGCATCCCCCGCCTTGTAGGCGCGGACCTCGGAGTCCAGCAGGAACTCCCGCATCTGCAGGGGGGACAGGCCGTTCAGGATCTCCACCTCGGCGCGCAGGAACTCCAGCCATTCGGAAACCGAGCGGCGTCCGGGCAGGCCCTTGAGCTTGGCTTCCAAAATCGGTTCGTCGGCCGGCTTCAGGTCGGTGGCGCCGTTGATGTACTCCACGACGTCGTGGCCCTGGTTCATGCAGTGCTTGATCAGCGGGTAGCCGGCCAGGGCGCCGATCACATAGATGCCTTCGGCCGTCGATTCCAAGGTCGGCGACAGCTGCGGGAAGGCGGTCCGCTCTTCGCTGGTGAACTTGATGCCCGCCGCCTCGACGAAGGCCCGGGGCGGGGCCGAGCCCATCCGCGCGATGATCCGGTCGCACTTGTGGCGCGTGGAGCCCTGGGGCGTCTCGACGGTGACCCAGCCCGGCTCGACGAGGGCCGCGGTGGTCTCCTGCATCAGGGTGATGCGGCCCGCGTCCCGGGCTCCGAACAGCGCCTTGACGTTGGCTTCCTTGGCGCGGGCGAATTCGGGGGAGCGGTCGACCAGGGTGACGATGTTGCCTTGCGCCTGGTCGGCGATCAGGCCGAGCGCGTTCTCGATGCCCGCGTCGCCGCCGCCGAATACGAAGATGTGCTCGTCGATGTAGGCGGCCGGATCGTCCAGCGTGTACTGGATGTGGGGCAGGTTCCCGCCCTCGCAGCGCATCAGGTTCGGATTGCCCTGGGTGCCGATGGCCAGGATGATCGTCTCGGCGCGGATGGTCGTCTTGTCGGTCAGGGTGATCGTGAAGTCGCCCTTGGACCCGGTGATCGCCTTGGCCTCGGCGTTGTAGCGGACGTTGACGCCGGCCTTGGCCGCGTCGTTGTTCCACTGATCGAGAATCACCTCGCGCTTGCCGGCGGCGAATTCGCAGTCGGCGCGCAGAACCAGCTGGCTCGGCGTCGCCATGACGTGCTTGCCCTTCTGGTATCGGTAGATGGTGTCGGAGAGGTGGTCGGTCTTCTCCAGCAGGACGTGGCTGATCCCCTTCACGGCCGCATGCGCGGCCGCGCTCAGCCCGGACGGTCCCGAGCCTATGATCGCGATCCGAAAAACCTCCGACATCCCACGCCCCCGACGCCGTCACCGTCACTGATATACTAGATCGTGCGGCTTACAGCTTCACGCCCCAACGAAGCTTTGGCACTGTAGCATTTCCCGACAAGCCACAATGCGCTCTAAAGCGACGCGAGTCTGAGGGGAGCACAAAGTCCATGTGGGCGGAAGTCGGTCAGTTCGCGCTGATTCTCGCGCTGCTGCTGTCGGTGGTGCAGGTGGCGACCGGCCTGGGCGGCGCGCACCGCTCCGATCCGGTGCTCATGGCGCTCTCCCGCTCGGCGGCGCGGATGCAGGCGGGCTTCGTGATTCTTGCCTTTGGCTGTCTGGCGGGCTCCTACCTCGCGTGCGATTTCTCCGTCGCCCTGGTCGCCGAGCATAGCCACAGCCTGCAGCCCTGGCCCTACCGGTTCGCCGCCACATGGGGCAGCCACGAGGGCTCGATGCTGCTGTGGATCCTGATCCTGGCGATCTATGGCGGGGCGGTGGCGAGCTTCGGCGGGGGGTTGCGCGAAACCCTGCAGGCCCGCGTCCTGGGCGTTCAGGGCCTGATCGGCACGGCGTTCCTCGGATTCTCCCTCTTTACCTCCAACCCGTTCCTGCGCCTTTCGCCCGCGCCCCTGGAGGGGACAGAGCTCAATCCGCTGCTGCAGGACCCTGGGCTGGTCGCCCATCCGCCGCTGCTCTACCTGGGCTACGTCGGTTTCTCGGTGGCCTTCGCCTTCGCCATCGCGGCTCTGATCGAAGGCCGGGTGGACGCGGCCTGGGCCCGCTGGGTGCGGCCCTGGGTGCTGGCGGCCTGGGTGCCGCTCACCGCCGGGATCACGCTGGGCTCGTTCTGGGCCTATTATGAACTGGGCTGGGGCGGCTGGTGGTTCTGGGATCCGGTGGAGAACGCCTCGCTGATGCCCTGGCTGCTGGGCACGGCGCTGCTGCATTCGGCTCTGGTGCTGGAGCGGCGCGGCGCGCTGGTCAGCTGGACCATCCTGCTGGCGATCCTGACCTTCTCGCTCAGCTTGGTGGGCACCTTCCTGGTGCGCTCGGGGATCCTCACCAGCGTTCACGCCTTCGCCGTCGATCCCAAGCGGGGCATCTACATCCTGGGCATCATCGCGCTCACCACCGGGGTGGCGCTGGGCCTCTTCGCCTGGCGCTCGCCGTCGCTGCGGTCCGGGCCGCTGTTCGCGCCGCTGTCGCGCGAGGGCGGGGTGACGCTCAACAACCTCTTCCTGGTGGCGCTGGCCGCGACGGTGTTCCTGGGCACCTTCAGCCCCGTCTTCATCGAGATCCTGCGGGGCGACAAGATTTCGGTGGGGCCGCCCTATTACGCCCGCACCTTCGCGCCCCTGGCCGTGCCGCTGCTCTTCCTGTCGGTGTTCGGACCGGCGCTGAACTGGAAGCGCGACGACTGGCGGGCCGTCGCGCGGCGCGTCCGCGTCCCGGCCGGCGTCGCCGTGGCGGTGGGCCTGGTGGCCCTGGTCGCGGGCGGCTGGAAACAGCTCGTGACGGTGGCGGCGCTGGCGCTGGCCGCCTGGCTCGTCGCGGGCGGCTTCGCGATCCTCGGCCGCCGCTGGTGGGCCGGCCGCAACGACCTGCTGCTCAGCCTGCGCACGACCCCCAGGGCCGCCGTCGGCATGGCGCTCGCGCACGCTGGGCTTGGGCTGCTGACCCTGGGCGTCGCGGGCGTCACCGCCTGGCAGAGCGACAAGGTCCTGACCATGCAGCCGGGCGCCAGCGTGGCCTTCGCCGGCCGCACGCTGACCCTGGACGCGCTGGAGACCCGCCAGGGTCCCAACTACCAGGCCCGCCAGGCGCGGTTCGCGGTGGAGGGCCGGGGGGCGCCCTACCTGCTGGTCAGCGAGCGGCGGGTCTATGGCTCCAGCGGGACCCAGACCACCGAGGCCGGCATCCATGTGAGCCCGCTCGGCAACCTCTATATCTCGGTGGGCGATGAGAGCGCGGGCGGGGTGGTCGTCCGCCTCTGGGACCATCCGCTGATCGTCTGGATATGGCTGGGCGGCTTCACCATGGCGCTGGGCGGCGTGGTTTCGCTCAGCGACCGGCGGCTGCGCCTCGGCGCGCCTCGCCGGGCCGCCGCGCCCCGGGCCGTCACCTCGCCGGCGCCCGCCGAATGAAACGCTTCCTCGCCCTGTTGCCGGTGGTGGTGTTCGCGCTCGTGCTGGTCGGGTTCATGGTCGGCCTGAAGCGCGATCCTTCGATCCTGCCCTCAATGCTGATCGGCAAGCCGCTGCCGGCCTTCGCGCTGCCGGCCGTCCGGCCAGGGGACGCGGGCCTGACCTCGGCCGAGCTGACCGGCGAGCCCATCATGCTGAACGTCTTCGCCTCTTGGTGCGTGGCCTGCCGGGCGGAGCATCCGACCTTGATGCGGCTGAAGTCCGAAGGCGTGGTCATCCACGGCATGGACTGGAAGGACGAGGCCGCCGACGGCGCGCGCTGGCTGGCGGAGAACGGCGATCCCTATATCCGCGCCGGCAACGACCGCACGGGCCGCGCCGGGATCGACCTGGGCGTCTCGGGCGTGCCGGAGACCTTCATCGTCGATCGCAAGGGCCGGGTCCGCTACCGGCAGGTGGGCGCGATAACGCCCGACGTCTGGAACAAGACCATCGGCCCCCTGATGGCGCGGCTGAGGGCGGAGTCGTGAGGCGTTTCCTGCTGGTCGCGGCGGCGGTCCTGGCGATGGCGGGCCCCGCGGCGGCGGTCACGCCGGACGAGCAGCTGCCCAATCCGGCGCAGGAGGCGCGCGCCCGGGCGCTCAGCCGAGAGCTGCGCTGCGTGGTCTGCCAGAACCAGTCGATCGACGATTCGGACGCCGCGCTGGCCCACGACCTGCGGATCATCCTGCGCGAACGGATCGCCGCAGGCGACACCGACAAGCAGGCCGTCGATTTCCTGGTCAGGCGCTACGGCAGTTTCGTGCTGCTCAGGCCGCCGCTGCAGGCCGACACCTTGGCCCTGTGGCTCGGGCCCCTGGCGGTTCTGGCCCTGGGCGGGGCGGGCGTCTTCTTCTACCTGCGCGGGCGGACCGCCGCCGCGCCGCCGCCGCTGGATCCGGCCGACGAGGCGGAACTCGCGCGGCTGCTCAACACTGACGAGGCCGGTTGATGCTGTGGACGCTCCTGACGTTGATGACGGCGCTCGCGGCCGTGGGCCTGGCGGTCCCGCTGCTGCGCCGCTACGACGCCGCGCGCAGCCCGCGCAACGACACGGTCGAGGTGCTCAGGGCCCAGCTCGGCGACATCGACGCCCAGGCGAGCGAGGGCGCCCTCCGGCCCGATGAGGCGGAGGCCCTGAAGGCCGATGTGAAGCGCCGGGTGCTGGCCGAGGGCCGCGGGACCGAGCCGCGGGCCCGCCTGCTCAGCGAGCGCGCCCTGCTGGGCCTGGCGCTGGGCCTGGTCGCCGTCGTCGTCCTGGCGGCCACTGGGCTCTATCTCAAGATCGGCCGGCCGGAGGTTCGCGGCTCGGGCCCGCCGCCGGCGGCTGAGGTCGCGGCCTCGCCGGACGCCGCCCATCCCCAGGGCGACGTTTCCAGCATGATCGCCATGCTGGAGACCCGCATGAAGGAGACGCCCGGCAACGCCGAGGGCTGGCGGATGCTGGGCTGGTCGTACCTGCAGGTGGGCCGCAACGCCGAGGCGGCCACGGCCTACGGCAGGGCGGCGGCGCTTGAACCCAGGAACGCCGAATACCTGTCCGCCCAGGGGGAAGCCACGGTGCTGGCGTCCTCCGGCCAGGTGACCCCCGCCGCCGAGGCCGCGTTCCGAAAGGCGCTGGCGGCTGATCCGGCCGACCCGCGCGCCCGCTACTACCTAGCCATCGCCAAGGACCAGACGGGCGACCACAAGGGCGCCATGGCCGACTGGATCGCCATGCTGAAGGACGCGCCGCCCGGCGCGCCCTGGGCCGCCGAGGTCAGGGCCTTCGTCGAGAAGGTGGCCCAGCAGCGCGGCGAGGACCTCACCGGCCGCCTGCCGCCGGCCCCCGCCGGCGCACCGGTCATGACGGAGGCCGCGCCGGCCCGCGGCCCGAATGCCGACCAGGTCGCCGCCGCCGGCCAGATGACCGACGCGGGCCGCCAGCAGATGATCCAGGGCATGGTCGCGCGCCTCGCCGAGCGCCTGAAATCCAACCCGCGCGACCGGGCGGGCTGGGAACAGCTGATGCGCGCGCGGATGGTGCTGGGCCAGACGGGCGAAGCGCAAGCGGCGTACCGCGACGCCTCAAGGGCCTTCGCCGGCGCGCCCGCCGAGCAAGCCGCCCTGCGCCAGGCGGCGACGACCCTGGGGATACCGGGGGTTTAGACCGGAACGCCTCGGCTTCGCCTGACCTCTTCCGATCCGGTCGGGCGGAACAGCACCTCGGTGAGCCGGCGGGTCCCCTCCGCGCGGTCGAGTTGCACGACCACATCGACCACGCGGCTGACGTAGGTGCGGACCTTGTCCCAGCCCAGCTCCACGCCGGACATCAGGGCGAGCAGGGCGATCTGGTCCAGCGCGCCGGCCGGGCTGTCGGCGTGCACCGTGGTGATCGAACCCGGGTGGCCGCTGTTCACCGCGCGCAGGAAGGCGAACGCCTCGCGCCCGCGAAGTTCGCCCAGCAGGATACGGTCGGGACGAAGCCGCAGCGCCGCGGCCAGCAGGGCGTCGGCGTCGACGCGGGCCTCGCCGAGGTCGCCGCGCACGGCCACCAGGCCGACGGCGTTGGGATGGTCGAGCCGGACTTCTGGGGCGTCCTCGATGATCACCAGCCGCTCCGAGCGGGCCACTTCCTTGACCATGGCGTTCAGCAGCGTGGTCTTGCCGCTGGAGGTGCCGCCGGAAATCACCACGGTCTTGCGCCGGCGGACCGCCGCGCGGAGGAAGCCGATCAGGTCCCCGGCGTCCAGCTGCGCCTCCAGGTCGGCGTCGGCGGCGGCGTCGCGGGCCGGATCGGTGCGGTGGGCGGCGTCGAACAGGCCGTCACGGGCCAGCTCCTCCAGGCTCATGTCGGAGAGCACGTGCTTGCGCACCGCCATCACCAGGCCGCCGCGCGTGGCGGGCGGCGAGACCACCTGCACGCGGGCGCCGTCGGGCAGGGTGGCCGAGAGCAGCGGCTGTTCGCGGTTGACGCCCTGGTGGCTGGCCGCCGCGATCTGCCGGGCGAGCCGCTGCAGGGCCTGTTCGGAAAGCTGGTCGGCCGGTTCGCGGCTCATCAGACCGCCCGCCGTCTCGATCCACACCTCGCCCGGCCGGTTGATCAGAACGTCGGTGACGTCCGGCCGCGAGAGCCACGGCGCCAGCGGCGCCAGGTAGGCGTCGAGATAGACGCCCGCGCTCATCGCACGCCGGTGAAGTCGAGGTCGCGGGCCACCGAGACCTGCACGGGCGCGCCCTGCGGCACGCGGATGGTGGTGGGAATGTCGATCTGCTTCTGCAGCGCTATGGATGCGACGTTCTGGGCCTGGGCGGGCGAGCCGATGATCAGGGCCGTGTTGCCGTTGCCGCTGCGTGACAGGGCGTCGATGCCGCCGGTGACCACCGACAGCAGGATCGCCGAGCCGAACCGCTGGAAGAAGTGGGTGTCGGCGCGTCCTTCGAGGCCGCCGCGGCCGAGCCGGTCCGTGGCCGGCGAGCCCACGTCGACGGTCACGCCAGTGGGGGTGATGATCCGCGACCAGACCACGAAGGCCCGGGTCTGGCCGATGGCGGCGGCGCTGCGGTACTGGCCGATCAGCTTTGAGCCGCGCGGGATCAGCACCTGCGCCCCGTCGAAGCCCTTCACGTCGCGGCTGACCACCGCGCGCACCGAGCCCGGCAGGTCGGAATCGATCGCCGTCTCCAACACCGCGGGGATGACGAAACCCTGCGGCACGATCCGGCCCAGGTCGCGCATCTGGCTGGCGCGGGCGGTGTCGGCGCCGCCGCCGGCAATGCGCGCGGCGAAGCGTTCCTCGGCGTTGAGGCGGCCGTCCTCGCCGCCGGCGACGGGCGCCTGGGCCTGCGCAACGCGGACGGCGGGCGCTGCCGCGCCGGACTCGCTGAGATCGACGACCACGGCCGGCGCGCGCCAGTTCGGCTCGGAAGGATCGGTCCCGACGAGCGAGCGGGGCATGTTGGAGGCGGGCGGCGGCGGGGCCGCCGGGACCATGGGCTGAGGCGGCTGGCTCGTGTTCTGCGCCAGCAGGGTCCGAAGGCCTGGCGCCCACGCCGGCGCGGCGGTCGCCACGCGGGCGGGCGGCGCGGCGGCGCGCGCCTCGCGGCCGTTGGAAAGGGTGGTGAAGGCCACCAGGCCCAGCAGGCCCGCGCCGCCCAGGCCCAGCACCAGGGTCCAGGGCGAGTTCGGCTGGCTCACCTGCGGACGCAGGCGTTCGCTGCGGGCGTAGACCGGGCTGAGCTCCGCGGGGTCCTTGTCGGGTCCGTTCATCGCCGCCACCAGGAGGTCTTCGGCCGTTCGCGGGGCGTGAGCGCGCTCGCCTGCTGGGCGCTGGGGTAGCCGTCGTTGAACACGCGGGTCACCTCGCTGCCCCGGCGCAGGACAAAGCCGCGAGCGATCCGGTCGACCACCACATAGCCGCCCAGCATGTGCGAATTGACCACCGACTCGCCGCCGTCCGGCTCGATGGCGAAGACCGCCGGCAGGTCCTCCTCGGCGTGGAACACGAAGTAGGTCGCCTCGCCGTCGTCGAACATCCGCTCGGGCAGGGTCTTGGACGAGCCCTGGTAGCTATAGGCATGGTTGCGGTCGATCGGCGGGGGCGGCGGCAGGGGCGGGGCGACCTGGGCGATCGCCGCCTCGGGATAGAGGAAGCGCACGTTGAACGGCACGGCGCGCCGGGCGGACTTCCCGCGCACGCTGAGCTGGAAGTTATAGCGCCGCAGGTTGGTGACCACGCTCATGTTGGTGTCGGGGCGCAGAGCCATGGGCTTGAGGAACAGCAGGTTGGCCTTGCGGTTCGGCGTCACCTGCCAGCCCAGGGAGTCGCCGATGGCGACGTTCTCGATGTGCTCCTGCGGGTCGAATTCCAGCGTGAGCTGGTAGCCGAGCGCGCCACGGAGTTCGACCACCTGGCCGGGTTCGTACATCACCACGTGCATGCGCGGATCGCCGGGACCCGGGCGCGGGGTCACCGCTGAGGCGGCTGGCGTGGCGATCAGCGCCAGCGCGAGCGCCAAGGGCGTCCAGGGGCTCATCGCACCATCCCCAGGCGGCGCGGAGCCGCGTCCGGCCGGCGGTAGTCGTCGCCCAGGCGGGTGGTCCGCTCGACCATGACGGTGCTGCGGGACGAGGTGGAGACGGTGGCGCCCGCCAATTCGGCCGTCCGGCTGCGCGAGGCGGTGGCCACGTGATCGCGTTGCAGGTCGAAGGCCAAGCGCTGGGCGCGGGACGCGGCCTCCGGCGCGGAAGGCGTGTCGCGGCTGGCCGCCGGGGCGGGCGGTTGGATCACCGCGGCCGGCCGGCGGAGACGGAATCCGAATGCCATCACGCAGGCGCTGATCACCAGCGCGGCCTGGCCCGCGCCGAACACGAAGACGAGCGCCGCGGCGCTGAGCGCGGTCTGCGCGTTCGGGGTCCCGGCCGCGCGCTCCTGCGCGAGCGCGACCAGCCAGGGCTCCAGCACCACCAGCATCAGCACCGCCACCAGCCAGGCCAGCAGCGGGACGAAGGCGGCGGCGGCCAGCGCCCGCACCCAGCCGGCGAACAGGCCACGGGTGGCGGGGATCAGGAACAGCGCGATGAACACCGGCCCGACGGCGGTCAGCACGCCGATCGCCAGGGTGGCGGCCGAGATCACGCCCGCGGTGGTCATGAACAGGACGCCCGAGGCGGCCGACAAGGCCTCGGCGGCCGCGGCGGCGGGACTGGAATAGGCCTTGGCCGTCGGCCCCGCGATCTTGCCGAACACGCCGGCGCCCTGGCTGAGCTGTTCGTAGGCCGTCTGCAGGCCGCCCACCGGGTCGGCGGCGAGCGACGATCCATCCATCTGCATGGGCGCGGCGACGATGGCGGCGATCTCGCCGGGCGCCCGGGCGGCCAGGTCGAAGACCAGGGTCTGGAAGGTCGCCCAGCTGGTCACCAGCGCCAGGATCGCCCCGATCTTCAGGGCTATGCCGGGCGCGTCCGACAGTTTCGCGCCGCCGGCGGCGAACAGCATCCGGTAGCCGATGAGGGCGACATAGATGGTCAGCAGGGCGGTGAGCGCCAGCTGGAAGCCCGACGACGCCGAGGTCAGGGCCGAATAGCCGGCCTCGGCGAAGGTGCGGGTCTCGCAGTCGACGGCGCCCAGCACGCCGCGGATCACGCCATCGCCGACCAGGGCCGCGCACGCGCCGCTCATGCCGCGCTCCTGCCCTGCATGAAGGGCTCGAGCCAGGCGTCCGGCTCGTCGCCCAGCGTCTCGCGCAGCGCCTCCAGGCGGCGCACCGTGCGCTCGGTGCCGGCCAGGACGGCGAGCTCGCCCTCCAGGCCCGAGAGGTCGAGGCGGGCCACCACGCTGTGGTCGCCGCGCTTGATCAGGAAGCAGCGCGAGGTGTCGGGCAGGGTGCGGACCAGCTCGAACTCGTGCTCCGACAGCCCGAAGCCTTCCACATAATCGGCCGCGCGGGCCCGGCTGTTGGGGAAGAACACCTGGGTCGCCGCCTGCTCGATGATCGACGAGGCGATGCGGCTCTCCAGGGCGTCCGAGGCGCTCTGGGTGCAGAAGCCCACCAGCCCGTTGCGCTTGCGGATGGTCTTTTCCCAATCCTTGATGCGGCGGACGAACACCGGGTCGTCCAGCGCCTTCCAGCCCTCGTCGACGACGATGATCGCCGGGCTCCCGTCCAGCCGCTGCTCGATGCGATGGAACAGGTACATCATGGCCGGCGTGCGGATCACCGGCGAATCCAGCAGCCGGGTCATGTCGAAGCCCAGGATGCGGGTGTCGATGTCGAGCCGGTCGGAGGCGTTGTCGAACAGCCAGGCGTGCTCGCCGCCTTCGCACCAGGCGCCCAGGCGCGCGGCCAGATCGCCGGCGCTGGGCCTGCGCCCGCCGCGGAACAGTTCGCGCAGGTAACGCAGCCTGCGATGACCCGGCGGCTGGGCGTAGTTGGCGTCGACCGCCTCGGCGATCATCGCCCGGTCCTCGCTGTCCAGCACCCCGCCGTCCGCCGTCAGCAGCTGCCCCAGCCAGTCGGCGAGGAACGCGCGGTTGGCCGGCGTGTCGGCCAGCGCCAGGGGATTGAAGCCGGTGGGCTCGCCCGGCGAGATCACGTCGTAGCGGCCGCCGATGGCGCGGATGAAGGGCTCCGCCCCGCGGTCCTTGTCGAAATAGGCGATGCGCGGCTTCAGGCGCTCGGCCTGGGCCAGCAGGAAGGTGAGCAGCACCGTCTTGCCCGACCCCGAAGGGCCGATGACCGTGAAATTGCCCAGGTCGGCGTTGTGGAAGTTGAAGTGGTAGGGGCCGAAGGACGTGGTCTCCAGGACGGCGATGGCCGAGCCCCAGTGGCCGCCGCCCGCCTGGCCGGTGGGATGGTTGTGGAAGCTGGCGAGGCTGGCGAAATTGGCCGCCGACACCAGGGCCTTGCGAGCGATGAACTTCAGGTTGCCGGGGAACTGCGCCCAGAAGGCGGGCTCCAGGTTGGTGTCCTCGCGCACGGCGATGGCGCCGGCCTCGGCCAGCGCCGACTGCACGTCGGCGACGTTGGCGTCGAGGTCGTCGAGGCTGGCGGCCTTGGCCAGGATGGTCAGATGATGCTCGCCATAGGCCGCGCGGCCGGCCCCCACGTCGTCGCGGGCCTGGGCCAGGTCGGTGCGCAGGCTGTAGGCGTCGTCGTCGGCGGCCCGCAGGCGCCGCAGCGCCAGGCCCATCCGGTCGAGCGACGCCTGGCGGTCGACGAAGGCGAAGCTCTCGGTGAGCACCATCTCCATGGGCAGGCGCAGGACACCGTCGAGCAGGCCTGGGGCCGTGCGGGCCGGATAGTCCTTCAGCGAGACCATCGCCCCGAAGGTGGCGGGTCCGGGGCCCGCGCCGAACTCCATGGCGTCCAGGCCGAAGCTGAGGCGCCGCGCGGCGATCGTCTGGCCAAGGTCCCCGGTCGGCGCCAGCACGGGGCGCAGCTCGCCGTTGAGGATCAGGCTGAGGAATTCCGAGGGCTCGGAGCGCTGGGCGCCGCCCGGCCCGTCATAGAGCGACAGCGTGCGCGGGCCATAGGGCGCGAGCACCGCGGCGAAGGCGTCGCGGGCGGCGTGCAGCTGGCGCAGTTCGCGATCCAGGTCCGCCTTCCGCGCGCCGGGCTGGCGGACCAGGCGTTCCAGGAAACCCGCGCCGCCCTGCAGGGGGCGCCGGACCAGGGTCAGGAAGATGTCGTTGACGTAGAGCTGGCGGCCGGCCAGCCGCTCGCGCCAGCCGGCGTCGAGGCGCGCGCAGAAGGCTTCCTCCGGCGCGGGCGGGAAAGCCGGGGTCACGCGCCGGCGCACGACGTGGTGATAGATGGCCAGCCTGGAGTTCGCCGCGCCGCGCAGCACCGTCTCGCGGATCGCCTTGCGGTAGTTAAGCTCCTCGTCGGGCGCGGTCTCGGAGGGGAAACCGGCCAGGTGCAGGGTCTGGACCAGCAGGCCGTCGCGGGTCTGCAGGGTCACCGGGTCCAGGTGCCCGAGGTAGGGCAGGCGATCGCCCACCGCCGCCTCGCGGGGCGCCAGCACCTTGGCCGCGCCGGTGGTGACGTAGTTGCCGGTGTTTGGGGTGCGGCTCATGGGCGGTACGAATTGCCCTTCCAGAAGCCGAAGTTGCGCACCCTGGGGCAGGTCCGCAGCCGGGTGATCCAGATGTCGAAGAACCGGGGCTCGCGCAGGCAGCCCACATAGCCCACGGCGTGGACCAGCGCCGCCAGCCCCAGCGCCCAGAACGACTTGGTGATCAGGAATGCCTCGACCGTGACGATCAGGTTGAACACCGCATAGGCATAGGTGACCCCGCCGATCATCTGGGGCCGGGTCAGCGCCGCGAAGACGGGGTCGGAGGCGAGCCGGCTCATGGTCAGCCCAGTCCGGTGGCGAGCGAGCGGATGCCGGCGACGATGGAGACCGCGCCGAAGATGATGAAGGCGCCGATCACCACGGTCAGCCCGCGCCGCCAGTCGATCCTGCCGGTCAGCATCAGGAAGCCGACGGCGGCGACCGCGATCACCGCGGCGGTGGTGGCAAGGTTGCCGAGCAGCGTTCCCTGCACCCAGTTCAGCGCCGCGATCAGTGGCGAGGAGCCGGCGGGGTCGCCCGCGACCTGGGCCTGGGCCTGGGCCTGGCCCGCGTAGGCAAGCGCGGCGAGAAGGAAGGCGGCTCGTTTCATACTCTACTCCGCACGTGCGCCCAACGATACGCCGGCGCCCAGCCTGGACATGATCGCACGCACATAGGCCTGGGTCTCGGCGAATGGCGGCACGCCGCCGTACCGCTGCACGGCCTCCGGGCCTGCGTTGTAGGCGGCCAGCGTGCGCGGCAGGTCGCCCTCGAACCGTCGGAGCAGCTGGGCCAGATAGGCCACGCCGCCGTCGATGTTGGCCCGCGCGTCGGACGCGTCGACGCCGAGCTGGCGCGCCGTGGCGGGCATCAGCTGCATGACCCCCAGGGCGCCCTTGGGCGACACGGCGGCCTGGTTGAAGCGGGATTCCTGCCAGGCGACCGCCTCGACCAGGGGAGCGGCCACCGCATGGCGGGCCGAGGAATCCTGGATCGCGGCGCTGATCTCGGCGGGCGTGGCGCGCGGCGCGCCTTGCCGGTCTTGGGGGATCAGGGCGCGGGCCCCGGCGTCGGAATAGATCGTGGGGCCGGCATAGGTGGTGACCGCCCCGTCCTCGGCGATCTCCAGCACCTGACCCGCCGCCGGAGACGCCGCCAAGACGGCGAGCGCGCCCAGCGCGGCGCATGCAAACGGCGGAAGAATGGTCCTGTGCGCCATGGTCGCCCCAACCCGATGGTCCGAAGTTAGACCATCTTGACCAGTGCGGGCCAGATCACTTTGTCGCGGTTGTGAAAGCCGTCGGCGCCTGCCCGTCTCAAGACAGGTTTGTCGCGTCGGGCTGGGCGGGATAGACCGGCGGCCATGGCCGAACCGTTCAACGACAAGATCCTGCCGGCCGACAAGGCCGGCCGCTATGCGGCGGTGGCCGACGAGATCATGGCGGTGCTGGCGGGCGAGCCCAACCTGACGGCGCGGATGGCCACCGTGGCCGCGATGCTGGCCGCGAGTTTCCCGCACTATTTCTGGACCGGCTTCTACGTGGTCGATCCGGGCAAGCCTGACGAGTTGGTGGTCGGTCCCTACCAGGGGACGCTCGGCTACCTGCGCATCGCCTTCGGCCAGGGCGTCTGCGGGACGGCTGCCCGCAGCCGCCAGACCCAGGTGGTCGAGGATGTCCACGCCTTCCCGGGCCATATCGCCTGCGACAGCCGCTCGGCCAGCGAGATCGTCGTGCCGGTGGTCGACGCGCAGGGCCACCTGATCGCCGTCTTCGACGTGGACTCCGAAGTCCCCGCGGCCTTCGACCGGCTGGACGCCCAGTGGCTCGAGCGGATCCTGCAGGACGTCTTCGCGGATTGATCACCCGCCGTTTCGCGAACGGTCCGCGCGGGCCAGGATTGTCTTCTCCCGCGGCGCCGCCATAAGGTCGCCGGCGAAATTCCGTGGGAGGGCGTGATGGCAGGCCGTGTCTATGCAATTACCGGTGCGTTCGGTGCCTTGGGTTCAACCGTGGCGGTCGCCGCGGCGGAGGCCGGCGCGCGGCTGGCGCTCATCGACTTCGTCAAACCCCCGAAAACGGGCCTGCCCTCGGGCCGCGACGTGCTGACCCTGGGCGGGGTGGACCTGACCGACGCCAAGGCCGCCAGCGCCGCGATCGACAAGGTCGCAGAACGGTTCGACGGGATTGACGTGCTGATCAACATCGCCGGCGGCTTCACGTGGGAAAAGCACGAGGACGGCTCCGCCGAGACCTGGCAGCGGCTCTTCCTCATGAACGTCCAGACCGCGGCCAACGCCGCGCGGGCGGCCGTGCCGCATCTGCGGCGCAGCGCCTCTGGCCGCATCGTCAATGTGGGCGCCAACGCCGCCCTGAAGGCCTCGACCGGAATGGGCGCCTACGCCGCTTCCAAGGCCGGGGTTCACCGCCTGACCGAGGCGCTCGCCGATGAGCTAAAGGGCGACGACGTGACGGTCAACGCCGTGCTGCCGTCGATCCTCGACACGCCGGCCAACCGGACCGACATGCCTGACGCGGACTTCGCGAGCTGGGTCGCGCCCGCCGACCTCGCCGCCGTCATGCTGTTCCTGGCCAGCGAGGAGGCGCGCGCGGTCACCGGCGCCCTGGTTCCCGTCACCGGGCGGGTCTAGCGCCCGGCGTCGAGGTTGCGATACAGAGTTCGATACTGCGAATCTTAAGGTGACCGCGATAGACAAACGCGGCTAGCCTGGCCCTGAGAAGCCGGGCAATACCGGCCGGGGGGCCACGCTCAAATGAGCATACTGCTGATGATCGCCCAGGCGGCGACGCCTGTGGCGGCGCAGGCTGCTGCGCCCGCGCCGGATGCGGCCGCGGCCACGCGCGGCGTCATCGCCTACCCGCTGAGCTTCTTCGCCGACGTCGCGCCGACCAGCGCCTACGACATGGTCATCCGGCTGCCCGGCTTCGTCTTCGACAAGGGCCTGGCGGTGCGCGGCTTGGCGGACTCCGGCGGCAATGTGCTGATCGACGGTCAGCCGCCGGTCTCCAAGACCGACACGGTCGATGAGCTTCTGAAGCGGATTCCAACCAGCGCCGTCGACCGCGTCGAGCTTATCCGTGGCGGCGCGCCGGGCATCGACATGCAGGGCAAGAGCGTGCTGGCCAATGTGGTGCGCAAGACGACGGGCGGCTTTCGCGGCGTGGTCTCTCCGAGCACCGCCCTGATCTATGACGGGCGGGTGGAGAACAGCGTGCGGCTCGAGGGCCAGTGGCGCCTGTCCGGCGGACGCCTGGTCGAAATCTCACAGACGATCTCCAAGGGGCCCAACGACGATCTGGGCGACGGCGGGCGCATCCGCTACGCCGCCGATAGCGCTGTCATCCTGCGATCCAGGATCGACGCCGACTCCGGCGCCGTCCGGTCCACCACCAACGGCGCCTATGAGACGCCCCTGGCCGGCGGCCGGTTGCGGCTGACCGGGACCTACCAGACGAACCCCTTCTCGACCGAACTCTACGACCGCTACGTCGGCGGCGGCCGGGAATATGAATACGACAGGAACGACAAGCGGCTGATCGAACTGGGCGCGCGGTACTCACGCCACCTGAGCCAGCGCCTGTCGCTGGAAGCCGTCGCCTTCCAGCAGTTCAACGAAACCCAGACCGGCGTGCACTTCGAGGCGCCCAACCTGTTGCGGGACTTCGCCCTCGACCGCCAGGGTTCCGAAAGCATTGGCCGCGTGGTCCTGAAAGTGAACCAGTCCGCCCGCCTGACTTTCGAAGGCGGCATTGAAGGGGCGTTCAACAAGCTGGACAGCAAGACGGACCTGGCGGTCAACGCAGCCTCGGTCGTCGTACCCGCCGCCAATGTGCAGCTGCAGGAGCGGCGCGGCGAGATCACGCTGCGGGAGACCTGGCGGGTCAGCGATGGGCTGACGATCGAGGCGGGACTGCGCCAGGAGCGCTCCACCGTCATATCGCGTGGCGACGTGCTCCTGCGAAAGACCCTGCAGTTCACCAAGCCCCGGTTGTCGGCGACCTGGATCCCCTACGCGGCCACCCAGGTGCGCCTGCGCGTCGAACGCGAGGTGGGCCAGCTGAATTTCGATGACTTCGTGGCCACCTCGAACGTCGCTTCGACCGGCACCCTGACGGCGGGCAACCCGAACCTGACCCCACAACAGGCCTGGGTGGCGGAGGCCGTGCTCGAACGCCGGTTCTGGGGCGGCGGGGCCCTCGTGCTGACCGCGCGCCATAGCCGGTTGTCCGATGTGGTCGACCGCATTCCGGTCCTGGGCCCGGGCGGGGTGATCCTGGCCGACACCCCCGGCAACATAGGCTCCGGCAGGAAGGACGAACTGCAGGCCAGCGTGACCCTGCCGCTCGACCGGCTGGGCCTCCACGCCGCGCAGTTCAAGGGCCAGGCGACGCGGCGATTCACCAGGGTGACGGATCCCCTGACCGGCCGCCGGCGCGCCATATCGACCCTGCGCACCGCCGGCGACAACCGCGAGGTCTCGCCGGTGGCGTCGGCGACCTGGGAAGTACATTTCACTCAGGATTTGCCCCGCTTGAAGTCCGTCTGGGGCGTGGATTTGAATGGCGGCTTCACAGAGACAGCCTATCGGCTGACCGAAATCGAAACCCGCAAGCTCGGCGCCCAGCTGTTGGTTTTCGTCGAATACCGGGCCAGGCCCGACCTCACGATCCGCATCGAGGGCCAGAACATCAGCCAGCGCGACAGCAAGCGGATCCGCGAGGTCTATGTGGGGCCGCGGAGCCTCGGGGTGATCGCCTACCGCGATGTCCGCGACCTGGAGTGGGGTGGCGGCCTGTTGATCCGGCTGCGCAAGACCTTCGGGTGACCCTGGCAGGTCAGCGGGCGCCGTCCGCGGCGACCCGCCAGATGATATTGCCGACGTCGTCGGCCACCAGCAGGGCGCCCTTGCGGTCGACGGCGACACCCACCGGCCGGCCCTGGATCTTGTTGTCGGCGTTGAGGAAGCCCGTCAGGAACAGCTGGGCCGGCATCTGTGGCCGTCCGCCAGCGAAGGGGACGAAGACGACCCGGTAGCCGTTGAGCGGCTTACGGTTCCACGAACCATGCTGGCCGATGAACGCGCCGCCCCGGTAGGCCGCCGGGAAGGCGTCGGCGGCGTAGAAGGCCAGGCCCAGCGAGGCGGTGTGCGGGCCGGTCCCGTAGTCGGGGACGATCGCCCTGGCGACCAGGTCCGGGCGCCGCGGCGTCACCCGCTCATCGACGTGCTGGCCCCAGTAGCTGTAAGGCCAGCCATAGAACCCGCCGTCCTTGACGCTTGTCAGATAGTCCGGCGGCAGGTCGGAGCCGATCTCGTCGCGCTCGTTCGACACCGTCCACATCGCGTGCGTCGTCGGCTCGAAGTCGAGGCCGTTGGGATTGCGGATGCCGGAGGCGTAGATGCGGGCCTTGGCCGTGGCGATATCGTACTCCCAGATCGCCGCGCGGCCGGCCTCGGCCGCCAGGCCGTTCTCGCCGATGTTGGAGTTGGAGCCGACGGTGGCGTAGAGCTTGGTGCCGTCGGGGCTGGCCACGACGTTCTTGGTCCAGTGGTGGTTGATCGGCGGGCCGGGCAGCTCGAACACCGGCTCGCCGCTTCCCCGTTCGGCGGTCTGCCCCGGAGCGTACTGGAAACGCACCACGCCGTTGTTGTTGGCGACATAGAGGGTGTTTCCCACCAGGGTCATCCCGAACGGGCCGGTCAGGCCCTGGGCGAAGACCGTCCGTGTCTCCGCCACGCCATCGCCGTCCGCGTCGCGCAGCAGGATGATCCGGTTGGGGCTGGGCTTGGAGGAGCCTGCCTTCTTCATCAGCATCTTCTGGAAGAAGCCCTTGATCCCCTGGTTGGTCTTGTCGGCGCTGCTGGGCTCGCTGGCGGATTCCGCCGCCAGCACATCGCCGTTCGGCAGGACGAGCAGCCAGCGGGGGTGGTCCAGCCCCTCGGCGAAGCGGGTGACGGTGAAGCCCGCCGGCGCCTTGGGGGCGGCCCCCGCCGGCCACCCGACGACATCCGGAACACCCACGGTCGGGAGCAGGGCCTTGTGCGGCGCCGGCAGCGGGGGATTGGGCCCGAAGCCCACGAACGGATCGGATGAGCCCTCGGCGCAGGCCGTCAGGGCGAGCGCGGCCAGGCTGCTGGCGGTGAGCAGGGCGAGACGGGTCATGGCAGTCCTCCTGGACGCCACATTAATGACCCGAATGGCCAAGCGTTGCACTGGGCGGCCCGGTCTCTCGGACGCCGCGATGGGGCCGATCGGACCGGCCAGGTCTCGCGGGCCCGGCTTGGAACCCTAGCGGTAGAGCGCGCTGATGTCGGCCGGGCCGAGAGCCTTCTGCTCGGACGTGCGCCGGTTGTGGCGGGCGGAGCCCTGCTGCGCCACCTGCCGGAAGCGCGCCACATAGACCGGGGCGGCCGCGACCACGACCCCGGCCAGGTCGGCGAGCAGGTCGATGGTGGACGCCGAGCGCCCGGTGAGCCGCTGCGAGATCTCGCTGGTGGCGGCCACGGCGATCAGGGCCAGGAATATCTCGTCCTTCCGGCTCCACGGCAGGCAGAGCAGCGTCAGCAGTGAGAACCCGTAGAACATGCCCGCGTGCGCGAACTTGTCCCAACCGTCGGCGATGGCGAATGGGCCGAGCATCAATACGACCGCGGCGCCGGCCAGCAGGACGGTGAGATAGCGCGCGAACGAGACTGTCTGTTTGATCGACATGGACGTGATCCGCCTCAGCTTTGACTGGGACGAATTTCCCACATCCAGGCTAAGGTCAGATGAAGCGATGTGGTGAGTCAGTCGTTACTTCAACGACGCCTGGTCAACTCTGGATCGATGCGATCTCATAGGTGACGACGTTGGTCGGAAGCTGATTGGCGGCGAGTGTTGTCTCGAAGGCTTCGGCGACGGTTTCGAGAGTCCAGACCTCGCGTTCCAGCACCGGGGCCCGATTGGCCGGATGGCACATGATGCTGAGATGCTTGCCCGTCAGCCGGACGATCTGGCCGGTGATGTCCTTGGCGCGATCGGACAGCAGGAACAGCACCGCGGGCGCGATGGTCTCCGCGCGCGCGAGCGCTGGATTGTTGTGGGACATCGGGGTCGAGGCCATCGGCGAAACGGCGTTGACCCGCACGCCGCGATCGCGAAGTTCGCCGGACCAGCCATAGGTGAACGACGCCACCGCGCCCTTCGTGGCGCCATAGGTGCTCAGGCCGGGCTGGCCCGTGTGGGCCCCTGACGTGACGTTGACGATGGAGCCGCGCCCCTGGCTCAGCATTGGCCCCACGGCGGCGCGCGCGCAGTTGAACAGGCCCACCACATTGACCTCCAGCAAGGCGCGGACCTGGTCGGTGGTCGATTGCTCGAAGGGGACGTCGACAAAGAGCGCGGCGTTGTTCACCAGACCGGTGATGGCGCCGAACTCCGAGATGCAGCGCTGGATCAGCGCCTCGGCGGCGGCGAAGTCGCGGATGTCCCGCGGTTCGGCGACCGCCAGGCCGCCGGCCTGGCGGATCTCCTCGGCCACCGTCTCGGCGGACGCGGCGTTGATGTCATTGACCACCACCTGGGCGCCGGCCGCGCCGGCCGCGCGGGCATAGGCCGCGCCCAGGCCCTGGCCCGCGCCGGTGATCACCACGGCGTGGCCCTTCAAGTCGATCATCGTTCCATCTCCCCGGCTGGCGTCACGACGCCGTCACTTGTTTCGTTAGGCCATGGCCGGCGCGGAGACGGTCGTCAGTTTCGGTGCGACCTCCTCGGCGAGCAACTGCAGCGAGGCGCGCCAGGCTTCGGGCTGGTCGGCGTAGTCGCAGGCCAGGACGAGCAGCGTGCCGAAGCCGCCGCTGGCGTGCTGATATTCCTCGAGTTTCTCGCGCACGGTCGCCGGCGATCCGACGATCCAGCTGTTCCGCGCCTGATATTCCGGCGTCAGCATTCCCGGCTCAGGCGGGGGTGTCGTGGCGCCGGGCGGCCGCATCGCGAACGCCATCCGGGCCAGGTAGTCGGTCTGGAAGAAGCCCAGCCCGCCTTCGATGGCCAGCTTCTGCGCCGCGGCGTCGGTCTCCGCGACGATGACTTCCTTCGACACCCGCCAGTCTTGCCGCCGTGGCGTGCGCCCCGCCGCCTCGGCCGCCTCGGCGTAGGTGTCCCAGTGGCTCCGCAGCGAGCCCAGGTCGGCGTTCAGGCTCATGGGCAGGTAGCCCATCTTGCCGGCGATCTTCAGGGTCGGGGAATTGGCGCTGATGCCGGCCACCCCGATGGGCGGGCCGCCCTTCTGCAGCGGCAGGATGTGGGCGTCGAAGAGCGGCAGCCGCGGGGCCTCCACCTCGATGCGCCAGTATTTGCCCTCATATACGAACGGCCGCTCGCCCGACCAGATCTTGTGGATGATCTCCAGAGACTCGCGGGTCATGTCGCGGGTGTCCGCGCCATTGATTCCGAGCAACTTCCAGTCCGCCGGGATCGAGCCCACCGCGACCCCGAAATTGAGCCGGCCCTGGGAGACATGGTCTAGCCAGGCCATCCGGTTCGCGACCACGGCGGGGTTATGGTAGGGCAGGCAGACCCCACCCGTGCCCAGCCGGATACGCTTGGTTTCGCGGAAGGCCTGGGCGATCAGGATGTCGGGCGCCGGGTTCGGCTCCCACGGCACGGTATGGTGCTCGCCGAACCAGGCCTCGTCATAGCCGAACTCGTCCATCCAGCGGATCACCTGGAGATCCCACTCCTGGCAGTCGTAAGGCGACTTTCCCGGCGGGTGAAAAGGCTGCGCAAACATCCCTAGTCGCATGTGTCCTCCCGTGGCCGTCACCGCGCCCCTGATAGCAGCTAATACCCACATGGTAGTGGGCGAGTCAGGTTTTTCCGCCGATCCTGCCGATGCCGCTTGGCATCGTTCGCCGGGCGGCGCGGGGTATCGAAACGCGCGGTTGCCGTTAGATAACGATCCAAATAAGTCTCGATTGGGCGGTCGTGGCCGGGCGGAGCGGGCAGGCGCGGGCCAATCCCTTGAATGATCTGCGGGTAGGAGGCGACCGCTGATGGCGGGAGTTGCGATCGTCGGCGGGACTGGCGCCTCACCGGGCCTCTCGGTGAGGCCCGTCGGCGGCTTGCCGCTGTTCGGGCCCGGCGACGACCTCGCCGGCGCGATCACCCAGGCCTTGGCGGCGGCCGGCGACCGGCTGGAGCCCGGCGATGTGGTGGTCGTGGCCCAGAAGGTGGTTTCCAAGGTCGAGGACCGAACCGTTCCCCTGGCCGGCGTGCGCCCCGGCGAACAGGCGCGGGAGGTGGCCGCGAAGACAGAGAAGGATCCCGCCGTCATCGAGCTCGTCGTCCGCGAGGCGCAGGCGATCATGCGCGCAGTCCCCGGCGTGGTCATCGTGCGGCACAGGACAGGCCACGTCCTGGCCAACGCCGGCATCGACGCCTCGAACGTCTCGGGCGGCGAGGGCGAGTCCGTTCTGCTTTGGCCCGACGACCCGGACGCCAGCGCGCGCGGCCTGCGCGCGGCGCTGGAGGCGGCGCATGGCGTGCGGCTGGCGGTGATCATCAGCGACAGCCTCGGCCGCGCCTGGCGCATGGGCACCACCGGCTCGGCCATCGGGGTCTCGGGCATGAAGCCGCTGCGGGACCGGCGCGGGGAACGCGACCTCTTCGGACGGGAACTGCAGGCGACCATCATCGGCGTGGCCGACGAGATCGCCGGCGCCGCCTCCCTGGTCATCGGCGAGGCCGCCGAGGGCACGCCCGTGGCCGTGGTGCGCGGCGCCGTGTACGATCCTGACGACGAGGCGGGTGTGGCGGAGCTGCTGCGCCCGCTCGACAAGGACCTGTTCCGATGAGCGGCCATGTGATCGCGTTCTGCGGCGGAGTTGGCGGCGCCAAGCTGGCCGCCGGCCTGGCGCGCGTCCTGCCGTCCGAGGACCTGACCATCGTGGTCAACACGGGCGACGACTTCGTGCACCTGGGCCTACACATCTCGCCGGATATTGACACAGTCGTCTACACGCTCGCGGGCCTCTCTGATCGCGAGCGGGGCTGGGGCCTGGCGCGAGAGACCTGGAATTTCATGGCCTCGCTGCGCCAGCTGGGCGCCGAGGCCTGGTTCCAGCTTGGCGACCAGGATCTGGCCATGCACGTGGAGCGCACCCGCAGGCTGGCGGCCGGCGAGACGCTGTCGGAGGTCACCGCGGCGCTGTCCGCGGCCCTCGGCCTTCAGGCGGCCATCACGCCAATGTCCGACGACCCGGTGCGGACCATCGTCAGGACGGCCGCCGGCGACCTCGCCTTCCAGCAGTATTTCGTGGCCGAGCAGTGCCGACCCATCGCCGAGGGCGTTCGCTTCGCGGGCGCGGCGGAGGCCTCGCCGTCCCCCGGCCTGCGGGCGGCGCTTGGACGTTCCGATCTGGCGGCGGTGATCATCTGTCCGTCCAACCCCTACCTCAGCATCGATCCGATCCTGGCCGTGCCGGGCGTCCGGGCGGCGCTGAAGGCCGTGGATGCGCCGATCGTCGCCGTCTCGCCGATCGTCGGCGGGCGCGCGTTGAAGGGTCCCGCCGCCAAGCTGATGACCGAACTGGGCGTCACGCCGGGCGTCGCCGCCGTGGCGGAACATTACGCCGGCGTGCTCGACGGGCTGGTCATCGACCGGGCGGACGCCGACGCGGCGCCCGTGCTGCGGGGCATGGGTCTGCAGGCCCTGGCGACGGACGCGGTCATGGTCTCGGACGACGACCGCGCACGGCTGGCGGGAGAGGTTCTGGCGTTCGCGCTGAGCCTGGAGGGCGGTTCTCGGCTCCACCGGAGGGCCTCATGAGCGCCCACGTCGTGCTGGCGGTGCGCGGCGGCGGCGACGCCAAGTCGCGATGCGCGCCCAGGCTGGACTCCGCCGGGCGCGACGGCCTGGTCAAGGCCATGCTGGGCGACATGCTGGACGCGCTGGCCCGCTGTCCTTCGGTGCGGGCCGTGCATGTGGTGACGCCCACGGCCGAAATCGCCGACTTCGCCGCCAAGGCGGGCGCCTCGGTGATCCTGGAGCAACCGCCGGGCGGGCTGAACGCGGCCTTCGCGATGGCGCGTGACCGGATCGCCGCCCACGCGCCGCGCGCCATCTTGGCCCTGCTGCCGGGCGACCTGCCCCTGTTGAATCCCGATGAGCTGGAAAGCCTGCTGCGGTTGGCGCGCGGCCCCAGGCGCGTGGTGCTGGCGCCGGCCGGCGACGGCGGGACAGGCGCGCTTGTTCACCGGGCCGATATCGAGTTTCCGCTGGCGTTCGGCGTTGATAGCTTCCAGCGTCACAGGTCCGCGGCGGAAGCCCTGGGGCTCGACACGCGCGTCGTTCAGGCGCCCAGCCTGGGCCTGGACGTGGACCGTCCCGAGGATCTCGACCGCGTCCTCGCGGCCGCCCCCGGGGGACGAACGGCGGCCCTGATACACGCGCAAGGCGCGCGACCGGAGATATTGGTATGACCGACGCAGCCCTTCGCGCGCGCCTCTTGGAAACGCCGCTGGACGCCCTGCTGGCCGAAAGCCGCGCCGTTCGCGACGCGGGCCGGCCGGCGCGGCTGACCTATTCCCGCAAGGTGTTCATCCCGCTCACCCAGCTCTGCCGCGACGTCTGCCGATACTGCACCTTCGCCAAGGCGCCCCGCCGTCTGGCGTCGGCCTATCTGTCGATCGACGAGGTGCTCGAGATCGCGCGCGCCGGCGCGGCGGCGGGCTGCAAGGAGGCGCTCTTCACGCTCGGGGACAAGCCGGAGCTGCGCTATCCCGCCGCCCGCCGCGCCCTGGACGAGATGGGCTTCGCCACGACCGTCGATTACCTGGAGCATGCGGCGCGCCAGGTCCTGGAGAAGACGGGCCTAATCCCGCACATCAACGCCGGCGTGCTCACCGCCGAGGAGTACGCCCGCCTGCGGCCGGTGGCGGGCTCCATGGGCATGATGCTGGAAAGCACGTCCGAGCGGCTGCTCCAGAAGGGCGGCCCGCACTACGGATCGCCCGACAAGGACCCGGCGGTGCGGTTGGCCTCCATGGCGGCGGCCGGCGAGGCCGCCATCCCGTTCACCAGCGGCCTCCTGATCGGCATCGGGGAGACCCGGGACGAGCGCATCGACGCGCTGTTGGCCTTGAGGGATCTTCACCGCGCGCACGGTCACCTGCAGGAGGTGATTATCCAGAACTTCCGGGCCAAGGCGGGCACGGGCATGGCAAAGGCGCCGGAGCCGTCCGAGGAAGAACTGCTCTGGACGATCGCGGCGGCCCGCCTCGTGCTCGACACCGAGGTTTCGGTTCAGGCCCCGCCGAACCTCAACGCCGGGCGGACTGCGGCGCTGATCGACGCCGGCATCGATGACTGGGGCGGCATCTCGCCGGTCACCATCGACCACGTGAACCCCGAGGCGCCCTGGCCGGAGATCGCCGAGCTTGGCGCCTATTGCGCGGCGACCGGCCGTCCCCTGGTGGAGCGGCTGACGGTCTATCCGCGGTTCGTGCAGGCGTCCGAGCGCTGGTTGGACAAGCGGGTCGCCACCGCCGTCCGCCACCTGGCCGACAGCGAAGGCCTGGGCCGGGACACACTCTGGAGCCCGGGCCAGGCTGGCCCCGCGCCCGGAACCCCGCAGCAGCCCCTGGGACAGCCGCCGGCGACGGCGGCGCATGCGGGTCTGGACGCCATCCTGTCGCGCGCGGCGGCCGGCGAGACGCTGGGCGAAGTCGACATCGTGCGCCTGTTCGCCGCGCGCGGGGCCGCCGCCGAGGCGGTGGTGGCCGTGGCGGACGAGCTGCGGCGCAGCACCCGCGGCGAAGACGTCACCTACGTCGTCAACCGCAACATCAACTATACCAACATCTGCACCTACAGCTGTAGTTTCTGCGCGTTTTCAAAGAGTTCCAGCAAGGCCGGCCTGCGCGACCCGGGCTACGACCTGCCGCTGGAGGAGATCGCCCAGCGCGTCACCGAGGCCTGGGACAAGGGCGCGACCGAGGTCTGCCTGCAGGGCGGCATCCACCCGAAGTACACCGGTGATACCTACGTCAACATCCTGCGCGCGGTGAAGGCCGCTCAGCCGGCGATGCACGTCCACGCCTTCTCGCCGCTGGAGGTGAGCCAGGGCGCCGCGACGCTGGGCGTCCCCATCGGAGATTATCTGCGGAGACTGAAGGACGACGGGCTGGGGTCGCTGCCGGGCACGGCGGCGGAGATCCTCGACGACGAGGTCCGCGCGCATATCTGCCCGGACAAGCTGTCCACGGCCGAGTGGCTGGACGTCGTCCGCGCCGCGCACGAGGCGGGGCTGCCCACCACCTCCACCATCATGTTCGGACACTTGGAATGCCCCGAACACTGGGCCCGCCACATCCTGGCCATCCGCCGCCTGCAGTTCGAGACCGGCGGGTTCACCGAGTTCGTGCCCTTGCCGTTCGTGCACATGGCCTCCCCCGTCTACCTGCGCGGCCAGGCGCGCCGGGGGCCGACCTGGCGCGAGTCCGTGCTGATGCACGCGGTCTCCCGCATCGCGCTGCACGGCGCGATTTCCTCGATCCAGGCCTCATGGGTGAAACTCGGCGTCGATGGCGCGGCCGCCTGCCTGGCGGCTGGCGTCAACGACCTGGGCGGCGTCCTGATGAACGAGTCCATCAGCCGGGCGGCCGGCGCGGCCCACGGCCAGGAAACCACGGTGGCTGACCTGGCCGCCGCGGCGCTCTCCGCCGGTCGGCCGCTCCGGGAGCGCACGACCCTCTACGGCGAACCGCGCCGGCCGGCGGGACGCCTGACCGAACCCGCCACGGCCTAGCCGCGCCGCGATGGGCGTCCTGGACGGCAGGGTGGCGATCGTCACGGCGGGGGGCGGCCGGGGCATGGGATCGGCCATATGCCATGCGCTGGCAAACGCCGGGGCCGCCGTGGTGGTCGCCGATATCGACGCGACGCGCGCCGAACAGGTGGCGCGCGATATCGGGCAGGCCGGCGGCAAGGCGATCGCGGTCCCGACCGACGTCGCCAAGGCCGACGATGTTTCGCGCATGGTCGATCAGGCTGTCCGGACGTTCGGGACCGTCAGCATCCTGGTCAACCACGCGGGGATCGCGCCCAGCGGCCCGATCGAGGCGATCACCGAGGAGAAGTGGGACCGCGCGCTTGGCGTGCATCTGAAGGGGGCGTTCCTCTGCGCCCGGGCGGTGGTCCCCTTCATGAAGGCCGGGCGGTGGGGTCGCATCGTCAGCACCGCCTCGCGGGCGGCCTATCGGCCGATGCCCAGCACGGCCGGGCTGGCCGACTACGCCGCGGCCAAGGCGGGCGTCGTGGGCTTCTCCCGCGCCTTGGCGATGGAGGTCGGCGGCTTCGGGATCACCGTCAACGTGATCGCGCCCGGGCTAGTGTCGGGCGGCGGCATGACGCCGGACATGCCGGTTCCCACGCCCGCGGCGGAGCGGCTGGCCAGTCAGGCGGAGGGTCAGGTCCTGCCGCCCCGGCCGGTCCATCCCGACGAGATCGCCGGGACGCTGCTCTACCTGGTCGGTCCCCACTCGGATCGGACCACGGGCCTTGTGGTCCACGTCAACGGCGGCAGCTACTTTCCGGTCTGAACGGAGGCGAAATGGGCGTTCTCGACGGCAGGGTGGCGATCGTCACGGCGGGCGCGGGCGCCGGCATGGGCCACGCGATCTCCAGCCTGCTGGCCCGCGAAGGCGCGGCCGTGGTCGTGGCCGATATCAACCCGGACGCCTGTGCGCGGACCGTCGCGGCCATCGAGCGCGACGGCGGCCGGGCGATTTCAGCGCCGACCGACGTCTCGAAGGCCGCCGACGTGGACCGTATGGTCGCAACCACCCTCGAAGCGTTCGGCAAGATCAGCATCCTGGCGAACCATGCCGGGGCAGGGCGGGGCGCGCCGATCGAGGCGATGACCGAGGCGATGTGGGATCACGTCACCGGCGTGCACCTCAAGGGAACCTACCTCTGCACCCGGGCGGTGGTTCCCCACATGAAGGCGCAGCGGTGGGGCCGCGTCGTCTCCACCGTCTCGCGCGCCGGCTACCGGACCAGCCGGGGCCTTTCCGGCCTCACCGCCTACGCGGCCTCGAAATACGCGGTCGTGGGATTTTCGCGCGCCCTGGCCATGGAGCTCGGGCCCTGGAACATCACCATGAACTGCGTCGCGCCGGGGCTTGTCGAGGCCGGCGGGATGGGCGGCGATTCCGGCACGAACGGGATGTCGCCCGAGGAGATGCATGAGCGTTCCGACCACGAGGGCCAGATCCTCGATCCGCTGCGGTATGTGCGGCCGGACGAGATCGCCGGAACCTGGCTATACCTCGTTGGACCGCACGCCGACCGCGTCACCGGCGCCACTTTCCATGTGAACGGCGGCAGCTACTTCGGCGGCTAGATTGGGGAGCGCGCGGCGCATGGAGACCTTGCAGTCCAGGATCGTCGTCGACGGCCTTATCTATCCGGAAGGCATCCGCTGGGCGCAGGACAAGGTCTGGTTCTCCGACATGTTCGCTCGCCGGGTCTACGCCCACGACCCGCGAACGGGCGAGACCGAGGTCGTGGCCGAAACGGACGATCTCCCCTCCGGGCTCGGCTTCCTGCCGGATGGCCGGCTGCTGATCGCCACGATGCGGGACCGGAAGCTCCTGCGCCTCGACCCCGAGGGCCTGACGACGGTCGCGGACCTCTCGTCGGTGAGCGATCTGCTGAACGACATGGTCGTGGACGCGCGGGGCCGCGCCTACATGGACTTCTATATCCGTGGCGGTGGCGGACTGATCCTGGTGGAGCCGGACGGCGGCTGGCGGATCGTCGCCGACGACATGACCTCGCCCAACGGCCTGGCGGTCACCGACGAGGGCCGGACCCTCGTCGTCAACGACCTGGGGGCCAACCGCATCCTGGCCTTCGACATCGCGGAGGACGGCGGGCTTTCGGGCCGTCGGACGTTCGCGGATCTCGGCGACTGTTCGCCCGACGGCCTGTGCCTGGACGCCGACGGCGGCGCCTGGGTGGGTCAGCCCTTCCAGGGTCGGTTCCGGCGGATCGTCGAAGGCGGCGAGGTGACCCATGAGATCGCGTACGGGGCCAAATGGGGCATCGCTCCGGTGCTGGGCGGCCCGGACCGGCGCAGCCTGTTCCTGTGCACCGCGGAGATCAGCCTGGAGGCGATCCAGCGGCTCATGTGCGACCCGACGGACGCGCGGACCCAGAGCCGCGGCTGGATCGAGGTGGTCGATTCGATTCAGACGCCCGGCGCGGGCCGGCCCTAGAGCGCGTCAGGGTGAAGTGGATACCGGTTCACCCGTCCGACACGCTCTAAGCCTTTGAAGATAGACTCTTTTCGTCCGGTTCAGATGATTCCATCTGAACCGGGAAGGGTCTAGAGCGTGACCGGATCAAGTTGCAGCATATCCGGAGTTGACGAGGTAGTTGGCGCATTCGTCGGCTGAGAAGTGGTCGAGGAGTTTGCCGATGCGTCGCCAGGTGGCCTCGACGGTGCGCTCTGCGGCTTTGCGCAGAAGGGTCTTG
>CANJXI010000047.1 GCA_947478785.1 Caulobacteraceae bacterium | reverse complement strand
CGAAGCCGAGGCTTGGGAAATGGCCGTCGGCGAAAGCCTCGACGACGAGGAACTCGTCGACAGCTTCACCACCGAGGCCCTCGACGCCCAGGTCGAGCGCATCCGCAAGTCCATCGGCCTCGGCAAGCCGGAGCCGGCGGAGGAAACCGCCGCGCCAGATCCGGTCCTGGCCGACGACTACTGGAACAGCTCCGCCTGATCCGCCTCAGTCGCTCCGCGACAGCGCCCCCAGCGGGGGAGCACAAGGACATGCCTCGTCTTGTCCTCCCCCGCTGGGGAGGTGGCGTTTCGAACAGCGTGAGAAACGACGGCGGGGGCCCACACGCCCGCCTGCGCGGGTGCGGTCTGCCGCAACCGGGGAAACGCCTACGCCGCGTACGTCTGGCGCAACGCCTTCTTGTCGGGCTTGCCGAGCGGCGACAGCGGGATGGCGTCCACGAACTCCACCGACTTGGGCGCCTGGACCGGTCCCTTCTCGGCGCGCACCCGGCCGATCAGGTCCTCGGCGCTGACCGTGGCGCCCGGCTCCAGCACGACGATGGCCTTCACCGCCTCGCCCCACTTGGGATCGGGCACCCCGATCACCGCGGCCTGCCTGACCCCCGGGCAGCCGGCCAGCACGTCCTCCACCTCGCGGGCGAAGACGTTGAAGCCGCCGGTGATGATCATGTCCTTCTTGCGGTCGACGATCCGCAGGAAGCCGTCGGGATTGCTCACCGCGATGTCGCCGGTGTGCAGCCAGTCCCCCTCGAAGGCGAGCGCGGTCTCCTCGGGTTTGTTGAGGTAGCCCATCATCACCAGCGGCCCGCGCACGCAGACCTCGCCGGGTTCGCCGTCGGCGACCTGCCGGCCCTGGTCGTCCAGCAGGGCGACCTGGATCAGCGGCGTCGGGCGTCCGCAGCTGGCCAGCCGCTGGAGGTCGTTCACGTCATGCTCGTCGCGCCGCATCACCGTCACCGACATCGGCGCCTCGGCCTGGCCGTAGAACTGGAAGAACACCGGGCCGAGCTTGGCGATCGCCTCCTTCAGGCGGGCCGCCGGGAAGGCCGAGGCGCCATAGAAGATGACCTCCAGGCTCGACAGGTCGAATTCGCCGAAGCGCGGATGGTCGAGCAGCGCGATCACCATGGTCGGCACCATCAGGACCGAGGTGATGCGGTGGGCCTCAACCGCGGTCATGAAGCTCACGGGATCGAAGCTCGGGAGCACGACCATCGAGCCGCCCAGAAGCAGCACCGGCGTCAGGGCCGACGCGCCGGCGTGGCTGAGCGGCGAGCAGATCAGGTGGCGGACCTGCCTGGGCCACTCCCAGTTGGTCAGCTGGAGCAGAGTCGAGGTGACGATGCCCTGGTGCGAACACATGATGCCCTTGGGCCGGCCCGTCGTCCCGCCGGAATAGGCGATCCGCGCCAGCGAAGAGGGATCGGGGCGCGGCGCGACCAGCGGCCTGGCGTCAAGGGTTCGGCTGGCCATCAGGATGTCGGTCCCGACGGCGCTCTCGCCCATCGCCAGGAAGTGCCGGATACGCGGCGCCTTGGTCTTCAGTTGCGCGGCCAGCGCCTCGAAGCTGTCGGCGTCGAACACCAGGGTGTCGATCTCGGCGTCCTCGATCACATAGAGGTAGTCTTCGATGGCCCCCATCGGGTGCAGCGCCGTGGCGACCACGCTGGCGAAGGACAGCGCCGTGGACACCTCGACGACCTCGATGCGGTTCTTCGAGAGCATGGCCGCCCGGCGCGGCTTGGGATCCAGGGATTCGAGAAATTGCTGATGCCGGCTGACGGCGTCGCGCAGCATGCCCGCCGTCATGCGCTCCCCGTCGCCGTGGACCGCCACCGTCCGGTCGAGGTCGCGGCTGAGCGCGTGAACGATGAGATCGGCCGACAGGATCGGCGGGTGTATCGGGTCGGCCATCGGGCAGTCCTTGTTCTCGCCTCCCCGTTTGTGGTCTCCCGGGGCCGTGATAGAGCGCCAGGGATATTCATCCGCGTGAGCCGCCGGTCAACGTGTCGATGAATTCCAAAGACAAGCAAGGGAGACGGGGATGGCGGGCAGGTTCGACGGCAAGGTCGCGATCGTCACGGGCGGCGGTTCGGGCATCGGCGCGGCGACGGCGCGGCGTCTGGTTTCCGAGGGCGCGCAGGTCATGGCCGCCGACATCAACGCCCCCAAGGAGCAGCCGCCGGAAGGCGTGATGGTCCATCGCTGCGACGTCGCCTCGTCCGCGGAGACCACGGCCATGGTGGAGGCGGCGGTCGCTCGCTTCGGTCGCCTCGACATCCTGGTGAACAACGCCGGCGTGGGCATCATGGCGGAAACCCCGGACGTGACCGACGAGCAATGGCGCAAGGTCTTCGCCGTGAACATCGACGCGGCGTTCTACGCCTGCCGGGCCGCGATCCCGCATCTGCGCAAGCAGGGCGGCGCCATCGTCAACGTGGCCTCGATCTCCGGCCTCTTCGGCGACTACGGCATGACCGCCTACAACGCCTCCAAGGGCGCGATCACCAACTACACCCGCGCGCTCGCCATGGACCATGCCCGCGACGGGATCCGGGTGAACGCGATCTGTCCCGGCCTGATCATCGGCACAGGCCTGACCGACGGCATCAAGGACGTGGCAGGATGGCTCTCCATCATCCCCATGGGCCGCAGCGGAACGCCCGACGAGATGGCCAAGGTGATCGCCTTCCTGGCTTCGGACGACGCCTCCTTCATGACCGGCTCCATCGTCGTGGCCGACGGTGGCGCGACCGCCCACACGGGCCAGCCGAACTTCCCGGCGCAAAGGCGCGCCGCCATGGGAAAGGCCTGACGCGCGGTCAGGCGCCCAGCTGGCTCGCCAGGTCGAGGAAGTCGGTGGCCTCGTAGTCGAAGGCCGGCCCGCCGGCGGCGTTGGCCGCATAGGTGGGGCCGAACTCCAAGGGGCGGGAAACGAACCCCGTGCGCAGGCCGACCTTCTGCGCCGCCCAAAGATCGGACTTGTGGCCGGCGACGAGCATGACCTGGTCGATCTCCAGGCCCAGGAAGTCGGCGGCGGAGCGATAGCAGGCGGCGTCCGGCTTATAGGCCCGCACCAGCTCGGCCGACAGGATCACGTCCCAGGGCAGCCCCGCCGCCTTGGCCATGTTGGTGAGCAGCGCGACATTGCCGTTCGACAGGGTGCCGATGGTGAACCTGGTCTTCAGCCGGGTGAGCCCGGCGACGCTGTCCGGCCAGGGCTTGAGGCGATGCCAGACCCGGTTGAGATGATCGATCTCCGCCTCGCTGAGCCCCGTAACGCCGAAAGCCGGCAGGAGATCGTCCAGCGCCATCCTGTGCAGGGCGTCGAGGTTGGTCCACGGCAGTTCGCCGTCGCGCACCCTGGCCATGGAAGGCGCATAGGTTCCGCGCCATTGGTCGGCGAAGGCGCCCCAGTCGACGGCCAGACCCTTCTCGGCGTTCAGCCGCTCGCCTTCGGCGATGACGCTGCTGCGCCAATCGACCACCGTGCCGAATATGTCGAAGACCAGGGCGCGGACATCGTTCATCTATTCGTACCGCACCAGGACCTTGGCGGACCGGTCGGCCTGCTGGGCGGTCTCGAAGGCCGCCATCACCTCGTCGGCCGCGAAGCGATGGCTGATCATCGGCTCCGGATCGAAGGCGCCGTCCCGCAGCATCCCGATCACCTCGCCCAGTTCGGACGGATAGGCGAGGGTGCCGGTGATGGTCAGCTCCTTGGCCAGGATGCTCTGGAAATTCAGGCTGACCGGCTTCTTCTGCACGGAGGCGACGCAGATGGTCGCCTCCAGGCGGGCCATGGCGACGATCTCCGGCAGCAGCGGAGCGCCAGACGCCTCCAGGTAATGGGTCGTCTGCGGCGCCTGGGACCGGAAGACGGCGACCGAGCCATGCAGAGCGATCAGCGCCTCGGCCGGTGGCGTGGCGAGCGGATCGACGACGTCGCGCGCGCCCAGCCTGAGCGCCCGCTCGCGGCGGAAGGCGGAGGGTTCCAGCACCACCACGTCCTCCACGCCCCGATGGCGCAGGGCGATGAGCGTCGCCAGGCCGATCGGCCCGCCGCCGAAGATCGCAACCTTGTCGCCGGGCTTCGCGCCCAGCCGGGTGGCGGCGTGCGCGCCCACCGCCAGCGGCTCGACGAGGGCCCCGAGCTCGAACGAGATGCTGCCGGGCAGTTTCAGCAACGATTGCGGGCTGCCGGCCACGTCGCGCACCAGCAGGCGCTCGGCGAAGCCGCCTTCCGGGCCGCCGTTGCCGATCAGGTTGATCAGCGGGTTGAGGATCACGCGGTCGCCGACCACGACCGAACTCACCTCGGCGCCGGCCTCGATGACCGTGCCGGAGAGTTCATGGCCGAGCGGTGTCGGCTCCGGCCTGGGTCCGCTGACGCCGCCCATCGCCAGGGCGCCCAGGTCGCTGCCGCAGACGCCCGTGGCGGCGACGCGCAGGACCACGTCGCGCGGGCCGGCGCGGGGCATTTCCACCTCGCACAGCCGCAGGTCATGGGGGCCGTGGATGAACGGCACTTTCATTGGCGGCTCCTGCAGTCTGGTGTGAGGCTCGGCCTATTCCGCCGCGAGCGCCTGGGGACGCTGGGCGCGCAACAGGCGGCCCGGCAGGGCGCCCGTGGGCTCCCCATTGCGGTAGGTGATCTCGCCGGCCACCAGGGTGGCGGTATAGCCCGATGCCCGTTGCAGCAGCCTGCGCCCGCCGGCCGGCAGGTCGTGGACCACCTGCGGCGCGTGCAAGGTCAGGTTCTCGTAGTCGATCACGTTCAGGTCGGCGCGCAAGCCCACGGCCACGCGACCACGGTCGGTGAGGCCCATCCAGGCGGCCGTGTCCGACGTCTGCATCCGGATGACCGTCGGCAGGTCGAACTTCGCGCCACGGGTGCGGTCGCGGGTCCAGTGCGTGAGCATGAAGGTCGGGAAGCTGCCGTCGCAGATCATGCCCACGTGGGCGCCGCCGTCCGAAAGGCCCGACAGGGTCAGCGGATGGCTCAGCATCGATGCGGCGGCGTCCAGGTTGCGATCGACGTAGTTCCCAAAGGGCGCGTAGATCAGCCCGCGCCCGTCGTTGGTCAGCATCTGGTCAAGCGCCAGCGCCTCGGGGCGCTGGTTCGTGCGGCTCGCCCGGGCCGTGATGGTGGTGTCCGCTGTGGGTTCGTAGTCGGGTGTGTCCCCCAACAGGAACATGTTGTCGAAGTCGAGTAGGGTGGCGCGATCGAAGACTTCTTCGTGGCCGGCCTCCTCGGCGAACAGCTGCTCGCGCACGGCCGGGTCGGACAGCCGCTTCACGCGCTCTTCCAGTGGCAGGTCGGCCATCGCCCGATAGGTCGGATGCAGACTGAACGGGTTCATGCTGAGCTCGAGGCCGAGCAGAATGCCGACCGCCCGTCCGCAGACCTGGGCGCGCAGGTCGAGACCGTCGGCCGCGGCCGTTTCCAGCAGGGTCATGGCGCCGCGCCAGCTCTCGGGATTGGCCGCGCTCTGCACCATGCTGAAGGAGAGCGGGCGGCCGGACTCGCGCATCATCTCGCCCAGGACCGGCAGATTCGGGTTGCCGACGAACTGCAGCACGCCTGCGCCGGCGTCCTTCAAGCCCAAGGCAACACCCATCAGTTCGTCGTCGCCGGCGTCGATGGTGGGGGTCGGCTCGCCGACCTTGGTGCGATGGGTATAGGCGCGCGAGGTGGAGAAGCCGAAGGCGCCTGCGGTCATGGCCTCGCGGGCCAGTTCGCGCATGCGCTTGATGTCATCCTCGGTCGCGGGCTCGCGGTTCGCGCCGCGTTCGCCCATAACGAAGACCCGCAGGGCGGCGTGCGGCAGCTGGGCGCCCACGTCGATGTCGAAGCGGCGGGCCGAGAGCGCGTCGAGGTATTCCGGGAAGCTTTCCCAGTTCCAGGGCAGCCCCTCGGTCATCACCGGCTCGGGGATGTCCTCCACGCCTTCCATCAGCCGGATCAAGAGGTTGCGGTCACCTGGGCGGCAGGGCGCGAAGCCGACGCCGCAGTTGCCCATCAGGATAGTGGTCACCCCATGCCAGGACGAAGGCTGCATCCGCTCGTCCCACGATGCCTGTCCGTCATAGTGGGTGTGGATGTCGACGAAGCCTGGCGTGACCAACTGACCGCGGGCGTCGATCTCCTGGGCGCCCGTTCCGTTCACCTGCCCCACGACGGCGATCAGGCCGTCCTTGATGGCGACGTCGGCCTCGAACGGCGCTGCGCCGGTTCCGTCGATGACGGCGCCGCCGCGGATCACCACATCATAGGAGTTGGGCGTGGACATGAGACCTCCCGGATCTGAAGACGTCGAATTTCTAGCGGAAGCCGGCGCCGCGCGCCATGATCCCACTCCGACTGTCACGGACAAGGGACGCCGAATGGAGCTGCAAGGCAAGGTCGCCGTGGTGGTTGGCGGCAGCGCGGGCGTCGGCCGCGCCTATGTCCTGGCGCTGGCCCAGGCCGGCGCCACCGTGGTCGCCGCGGCGCGAAGCATGGGCGCGCTCGATGGGGAACCGCCGGCCCGCCGGACGCTCGCCGAGGTGCTACAGGCCAGCCAGGGCCTTCCCGGAACCGTGCGGGCCCAGGTCTGCGACGTGGAATCCGAGGCCGATATCGCCCGGCTGATCGAAGAAACGGTCGCCAATTTCGGCCGCATCGACCTGCTGGTGAACAACGCCGCAGACCTCTCGTACTTCAAGACCTTCGCCATCACCCCGGACCAGTGGGACCGGATGATGCGGATCAACGTCCATGCGCCCTATCTGACCATCCGCCACGTGGCGCCGCATATGATCCGCCAGGGCTCGGGCAGCATCGTCAACATCACCTCGGGCTCGGCTGCTCCGACAAAGGCCGGCGCGGTCGGGCACGAGGGGCTGGGCCTCTATGCGATCAGTAAGGCGGCGCTGAACCGGCTGACCACCTTCATGTCCGAAGAGCTGAGGGCCCACGGGATCGCGGTCAATGCGATCAGCCCGGGCTGGGTGGATTCCAACGCCCACACCGCCGCCGAGGCCCGGCCGCCGCGCAAGCCCGCGACGGCGGAGGTGCTGGGGCCGCCGATCCTGTTCCTCGCCCGTCAGACTGCCGAGACGATGACCGGCCAGATCCTGCACACCGACGAGTTCGGCAAGAGCTGGCCCTAGGTCATGACGGCGGGCACGGCGACCCAGCCCCGCACAACCCCGCGCGAGGCATAGCGCTGCAGTCCGGCGTGATCGATCCGGTAGTCCGGGAGGTGTTCCAGCACGGCGCTGACGGCGGCGCGGCCCATCAGCCGGGCCAGGCCAGAGCCCAGGCAGCGGTGCCCGCCGGCCCCGAACGACAGGTTCTGAGCTGCGTTGGGCCGGTCGAGGCGCACCTCGTGCGGCGCCTCGAACACCTTCGGATCACGGTTGGCGGCGGCCCACGACAGGAACACCCGGTCGCCGCGGGCGATCTGGCAGCCGCCGAACTCCACGTCGCGCATCGCCGTGCGGCCCACGCCGAGCGACGAGGGATAGACCCGCAGGAACTCGTCCATGGCGTTGGCGAGCAGGGCCGGGTCGGCGCGCAGTTGCGCGTGCGCGGCGCGGTGCTCGTCCAGCCAGATCAGGGCGCAGGTGATCAGCCCCGACGTCGTATCGAAACCGCCCAGCACCAGGGCGGACAGCATGCTCACGATCTCGTCGTCGCGCATGAGCCGGCCGCCCACCTCGCCCCTTGCCAGGGCCGAGACGATGTCGCTTCGGGGCGCACGACGGCGTTCGGCCACCACCTCGCCCAGCATGCCGTGCACCCGGTCGATCTCGCCGGAGAGGTCCGCGCCGGCCGAAGCGCTCGAAAGTGTGAACTGCGTCCAGCGATCCACGTCGATGCCGACCAGCTCGAAGACAGTCTTGGCGACCACCGGCATGGCGAGGTCGGAGAACAGATCGCCGCGTCCCCGGCCGCGCAACATCTCGACGGCGTCGGCGACGTGACGCTGGATGACGGGCTCCCACCGCTTCACCTCCGACGGGTGGAAGAATGGCTGCTCGATCTTGCGCCGTTCCTGCTGCAGCGGCGGGTCGGATTCGGAGAGGATCAGCGGGAAGGCCAGCGGCGGGATGCCGATGCCCTTGGCGATGAGGCACTCACCGGAGGTGTCGTGCAGCGAAGAGAAGGTCTGCCAGTCGAGCGCCGCGCGCCGGACGTATTCATGGTCGACGACCACCCAATGGCCGCCGCTCTTCTTGCTCCAGCCCACGGGGCCGCGGGAGCGCAGGGCGTCGGTCTGCGCCCGCCACAGGTCCATGTGATCCTGCGCATGGTGATCGAAGTCGGGCAGTGGCGCGGAGCTGCTCACGCGGGTAGCCCAGCACGACAGGCGGCGATCACCTCATCGAGCACCGGCAGGATGGCCGCGCAGAAGCCCTCCGGATCGTCCGACGGGGCGAAGTGACCGAGGCTCGGAAGCTCGCGATAGATGGCGCCTGGAACATTGCGGGCGATGGCCGGCGCGCCATGCTCCCGCGAGCTGGCGCTGCGGTCGTACTCGCCGGCCAGGACGAACAGCGGCGTGCGGGCCGTATCGATCAGGTGACCGTCCTCCTTCAGGTCGTGGTCGTGCATGAAGTAGTCGTTGTCGCCGGCATAGACCCCCGGCGCATTGGACCGGTAGATCCAGCAGGCCTCCTGCCGCGACGCCTCGGGTGCGAGCGGGGAGGTGGTGGCCAGCACCTTGGCGGGGGAATATTCCGCCGAGACGGCCGGCGAGCGGAAGGGCGCGTTGTCGAAGCTCAGCATGCCGGGCGAGGCGTCGTACCAGCCGTTCAGCGAGACGAAGGCGCGGAACCTGTCGGCATGGTGCGCCGCCAGGTCCAGCGCCAGCTGGCCGCCCACCGAGCAGCCCAGGAAGACCGGCCGGTCGAGGCCCAGCGTCTCGACCAGGCCCACCGCCCAGCCCATCAGCAACGCCTTGGAGGCGCGGTAGCTCTCCTCCCACCAGCGCGCGCCGATCGGCGGCAGCGACTTGCCGTGGCCTGGCAGGTCATAGGCGATCATCCGGAAACGCCGGCGAAGTTCCGGGTCGGCCAGCATGTGGCGCCACTGGCGGCCGTCGGCGCCGGCCGTGGCGTGGAGCAAGAGCGGGATCGGCCCGTCGCCCGCCTGCTCGTGGTAGATGCGGGCTTCCAGTTCCCCGTTTCGGACATAGGCGTAGCGGCCCACCGCATCATCGGTCTCCCGGCGCGGCGCCGGGTCGGGGCGGGCGGCCAGGCCACCGCAGGCGGTGATGCGCAAGAGGACCAGGATGCGTTCGAAGGCCGCCAGATAGGGCGCCACATGCCGCTGAAAATCGCCCTGGATATCCGCCCCGCCGGCAGTCAGGGAACAGGCGGCGTACGGCGGCTGCGCCTGCAAGGCCTCAAGCCAGAACCGGTCCGGCGCCGCGATCACGACGTCGGCCTCGACCATCGTTCGCGGGCCGATTTCGCCCAGGCGCCCATCCGTCACCGACAGGTCTATCGGGGAAGCGTCCGGCCCGACGCGCACGCGCGCGGTCAGTCCCGTCAGCTTCTGGGCCAGCTCCAGGTCCGATCCCGCCAGTTCCGCAAAACGGTCGACGTCGATCTGCATGGCGCCGTCAACCGTCCGCCGGCCGGTAGCGCAGCAGGGTCACGCCCTCGTAGGTCTGGTCGTCGAACAGGGGGGTCAGCGCCATGCCGATCCGAACGTCCTCCGGCGCGACCCCCACCAGGCTCGTCGGCACCCGGACCCCGATGGAGAGTTCGGCCACGCCCAGGATGGGACGCTCCAGGTGGGCGAAATGCGGCGAGACGGGTGTCTCGGCCACCGACCAGGTGTAGAGCGTCGCGGCCCCGTCGACGGTCCGCCATTCAAGTTTTCGGCCGCCGCAATGGGGACAGAACGGGCGCGGGTAGAAGACCCATCCCGAGCAGTCCAGGCAGGCCTGCACCGAAAGTTCGTGGCGGGCGAGCGCATCCCACCAGGGGCGGGAAAGCTCGGTGATCAGCGGCGGGGCGCCCTTCACGACGCGGCCCCGTCCAGGATCAGCGCGACCTGCTCGCTCATGATGCCGCCGTTGCCGCTGACGAACATGGTCTGGCAGTCCTTGATCTGGCGCGGGCCCGCGCGGTGGGCAATCTGGCGGTATCCCTCGACCACATGGGTCATGCCGCCGGCTCCGCCCGCCTGGCCGTAGCCGAGTTGGCCACCGTTGGTATTCAGCGGGAAGTCGCCGGCGAAGGTGAGGTCACGGGTCCTGAGCAGGTCCGCGCCCTTGCCGCGTTCGCAGAAGCCGGCTGCCTCCAGCGCCATCAGGACGGCGATGGTGTAGCAGTCGTAAATCTGGGCGCCGTCCATGTCCGCCGGCGTGCGCCCCGCCATGGCGAAGGCCGTGGCTGCGGCCCGCCGCAGCGGCGGGTCCAGGATGTCGTGGGCCCATTGCGGCGACTTGTGCACGATGCCTTCCCCATAGCCCGCGACCCAGGCTGGGCGATGGCGCGTGCGGCTGGCGACCTCGGGGCTCGCCACGATCACGGCGGCGCCCCCGCGCACCGGGCGCACGATCTCCAGCATGTGCAGCGGCGGGGCGATCATCCGGCTGGCCAGGACCTCGTCCTCGGTCAAGGGCTGGCCGTAGAAGATGGCTTCCGGATTGGCGCAGGCGTTGATCCGCTGCTGCACCACCAGGCGGGCCATGGCGCGGGGATCGTAGCCATAAACGTGGCCGTAGCGCTGGGCGATGAAGGCGTAGGGCACGTTCTGGCCGAGGTGGGCGTAGGGGATCTCGAACTCCGCCTGGGGCGAGCCCGGCAGGTAGGACGAGGCCCCGAAACTGCGCCATTCCGCGCCTTCCTTGGGCGGCGGGAAGTTGCCCGTGTAGACGCAGACCACCACCTGGGCCAGGCCCTTCTCGATGGCCGCCGCCGCCCGCCAGACCATGCCGGCGCAGGTCGCCCCCCCCAGGTCGGGGGACTCGCCGTAGCCGATGTCCACGCCCAGGTACTCGGCGAAGGTCGAGGGAATGAACTGGTCGGTCTCATAGATGCCGCGCACGCTCAGGCCGTCGACGTCCTTCAGGGTAAGCCCGGCGTCCTCGAGGGCGAGCAGGGTCAGGTCGGTCGCCTGTTCAAGCGAGTTTCCCTTGCGAGCTTCGGAAAACCGCCGGGCGGGGTATTCGTGCGCCCCGACAATCGCTGCGGCGGCGCTCATGCGTAGGTCGCCAGGGCGTCGAGCGCCTCGACCTGATCGCCACGGACGAACAGGGGGTTCACCTCAAGCGCCGTCAGGTCAGGACCCAGCTCCGCCGCCGCCTCGCCGATCCGCGCCGCCGCCTGGGCCACCGCGTCAAGGTCCGCGCGAGGCCCGCCGCGATAGCCGTCGAACAACTTGGCCGCCTTCAGCGAGCGTAGCGCGCGGACCAGGTCCGCCGGGTCGGCGGGCAGCAGGCGTAGCGCCGTGTCGTTCAACACCTCCACCCAGATCCCGCCCAGGCCCAGGGCCATCACCAGCCCCCAATGCGGATCGCGCGCGACGCCGACCAGGAGTTCGAGGCCGCCGGTCCGCATGGGCGCCACGATGACGCCGTCGATTCGGGCGGCGGACGCCTTGGCCCCTACCGACCGCATCATATCGTCGTAGGCCTGTTCAACCGCCTGCGGGCCTTCGAGGTTCAGGGCGACGCCACCCACCTCGCTCTTGTGGGTGATGTCGGGCGACAGGATCTTCATGGCCAGCTTGCCGCCGATCTCTCGCGCCGCCGTAGCCGCCTCCGCCGCCGAACGCGCGATGACCGTCGGGATGACGGGCACGCCATGGCGGGCCAGATGGTCCAGGGTCTCCCGCTCATCGCGGGGCCGCGCGGCCACGGTCTCCGGGGTCTTGTAGGGCGCGGGCGCGGGATGGTTCAGCCGCTCGGACCACCAGGCGAGCTTGCTCACCGCGACCATGCCGTGGGCGACGCCGGGGAGCGAGAATTTCATGCCGTGCTTATGCATATAGGCGCGGCCGAATTCGTTGACCGTGCGCTCAAGGTTGGAGATCAGCAGCAAGGGCGTGGCCGCGCCCTTGTGGCTCTCGCCAACCAACTCCGACGTCTCTGGCATGGTGGGCTCGGCCACACTGGGCACGTCCCAGTTCACCAGGGTGAGCCCAACCGCCGGGTCGCGTGAGACGATCGCCGGCACGGTGGTCCACAGCGATACGTCGCGGACCGCCGCCCCGGTCAGGTCGAGCGGGTTGTGCGTCTGGCCGAGATCGGAGAGCACCTTCTTCAGCTCCTCCCGGGTTTCCGGGGCGAACTGCGGGAAGCTGACGCCGACCTGTGTCCCGAAGTCTGACGCGACCTCGCTGACGCCGCCGGAGATCGAGACGAAGGCCACACCAGGCTTGCGGATGGGGCCCGCGGCGCCGAGCGTCGCGGCGGTGACCGCCAGGTTCTCGAAGGAGTCGACGCGGACGATGCCCAGCCGGTCGCAGGCCGCGTCGAAGACGCGGTCGTCGCCGACCACCGAACTGGTGTGGGCTTGAGCGATCGCCGCGGTGGCCGGCGCCGATCCGACCTTGAGCACCACGATCGGCTTGCGTGCGGCCCGCGCGCGTTCCGCGGCGGCCGCCAGCTTGTCGGTGTCCTTCACCGACTCCATGAAGAGGGCGATCGCCTTAACCTCGGGGATGTCGACGAGGTAGTCGACGAGGTCGGCGGAGGAGACGTTCATCTCATTGCCGGTGGCGATCACGTGGGTGAAGCCGACGCCCAGCTGTATGCCGTAGCCGGCGGTGAAGGACGCCACCGAGCCGCTGACGGCGACGACGGCGATGGAGCCCGGGACGTGCTGTTCGGCGAAGGGGATCGAGCCCATCGCCACCCGGTCCAGCATGTTGCGGTAGCCGAGGCAATTGGGGCCCAGCATCCGCACGCCCGCCCCGTCACAGAGCGCTTTCAACTCCGCCTCGCGCCGCGCGCCTTCACCGCCGACCTCGGCGAATCCGCCGGCCAGGACGACGAGGTTGCGGATGCCGGCGCCGATCGCCTCCTCGGCGGCCTCAAGAAGCGACTCGTAGGGCACGCACAGGTAGGCCGCGTCCACGGGGTGGCCGATATGCTGGCAATCGACGGCGGTCGCGCGGCCGTAGGCGGGTGCGCCGCGCCGGTTGACGAGATGCAGATCACCGTCGAAGCCGATGCGCTGCAGGGCATTCATCGCCAGGTTCGAATACTGGTTCCGCTCAGAGGCGCCGACGAACGCGATCGAGCGCGGATTGAGCAGGCCCTCAAGGCGATGACTGCGCCCGGGCGCAGCCCTGGCCGAGACGGCCGGTGTGATCAGGACATCGGAGCTATCGGACATGGATCTGGTTCTTCCGGCTTGGCTTATATGCGTCGCTCGCCAGCTTTACCGAGCCCGGCGGAACGGGCATGGAAATGTGAGGTTTCAGCTGGGGAGTCAAATCGCGGATGGGTCTCCGCGCCACCTGATCGGTTCACGGTTGACGCCCGTCGTCAGGAACCATGTCGCGTCGGAAGCTGCTGGCCGCCGCTAGGTACAGGAGGGCGGCCAGGACCTGAGCCACCGGGGCCAGAAGCAGCGCCCGTCCCAGCGCGGCGGGTCCGAGTTCGGCCTGCAGCGCGTCGCTGATCACGCCGACGAGGAAGGGTCCCAGACCCCCGAAGAGCGCGCTGAAGAACAGCAGGATGGCCGAGGCCGTGGCCCGCAGATCGACCGGCGCCAGGCGCTGGATGGCGACCACCACCGGCACCATGTAGGCGGTGCCGACCATATTGGCCAAACCCACCCCGCCGATCGCGACCCAGCGGTTCGGGCTGAGCAGTCCGATCACGCCAAAGGGTATCAGGAGCCCGATCATCGCGGCCAGCACCCACAGAAGCCAGCGTGGGTCGCGCGCGGACAGCCGGTCGGCGGCATAGCCGGTGATCAGCAGCCCGGCGATCCCTTCAATTCCGCTGACGATTCCGTACTGGACGCCGACTTGGCCGACAGCCAGCCCGTGCGAGCGCATGAGGAATGCGGGCACGAAGGCGGTGAGGGTGTAGCCGGCGATGGCGACGAACGCCGACCCGGCGAGGATCGTGAGGAAGCTGCGCTTCTTCAGCAGGCTCAAGGTCGCGCCGCGGGAGGCCGACGGGGCCTTCATGTCGGATGCGGCCGGCGGGCGGCCGCCCAGCACCACAAGCACCAGCGGCGCGAGCAAAAGACTCACCGCGCCCATGGCTATGAACGTGGCGCGCCAGCCAAGCGCCTGCCCCAGCAATCCCGCGCCCATCAGCCCGACGGTGCTGGCGAACGGCACCGAAAGGGTCAAAACGGACAGGGGCGCGGCGCGGCGCTCGGGCCGGAAGTTGCGCGAGATGTAGGCATGCGCGGCGGGCGCGCTGCCGGCTTCGCCGAGCGCCACGCCCATGCGCGTCAGGCCCAGCAGCAGGCCGGTCTGGGCCAGGCCGCCCAGCATGGTCATGACACTCCAGAGCGCCAGGCAGGCGCTGATCACCCGGCCGTAGGCGCCCCGGTCCGAGAGCCTGGCTATGGGGATGCCCAGCACGGCGTAGACCAGCAGGAAGCCGAAGCCGTTGATCAGGCCGAGCGCGGTGTCCGACAGCAGCAACTCGTGCTTGATGGGTTCGGCCAGCACGGACGGCAGGAAACGGTCCGCGAGGTTCACCGTGCCCACGAGGGTGAGCAGGGCGACCGCGCCCCACGCGCGGCGGCTCCCGGCCGGCGTGGCGGGCACGGCTGGCGCTGCGGGATCGTCCAGGGCCGCTTCAACCATCAGGCAGGCTTGGGACCGGCGAGCACCTGGGTCGTGAAGGCGCCATCGAGGGCGTCCGTCAGCGGCATGTCGTCGGTCTTGGCGCGCCGGCGGATCTCGTCGTGGACGGATTGCGGATCGTCGCTTTCGATCTCGTAGATCGCCACCGAGTTCCAGGCAGGCATCCCGCCGTCGACATAGGTGGTGACGGCCTGGACGTGGTAGCGCTTGACGCCGACAACGCCCGGGACCCGCATCACATCGGGAATGTGTTGCTCGTCATACCAGCGGTTGAACTCGGCCTCCTGGCCTGGTTTGGCCTTGGTCAGGATGACGAGCTGGTGCCGGGTCATGGGGTCTCCCTAAGCGATCATGTTCTTGCGGCGGATCGTATCGCACCGAGGCCATAGCGCAATCGCTACACCGGGTAGCGCCGCCGGATCGCGTCGAAGCGGGCGCGCATCTCGTCCACCCGTTCCGCCTTCGACGACATCTTGCTGCCGACCGGCATGTGCCGGGCGAGGTCGGCGGCCTTGACCACCTTGGTCCGCAGGTCCGGCGCGTGCCGGGAGCCGACGTTGCGGTAGTTGATGATGCCGGACGTATAGCCCTGGTTGTCGATCCAGTTGGAATAGCCGGGATCGTTGGCGGTCAGGACCAAGCGGATCTTGCCGTCGGCGTCGACCGCGGTGCGGCTCGGCGTGTAGCTCACGTGCCGGTACATGTAGTCCATGCTGTTGCCGAACAGCGCCTCGCTGGTGATCATCCAGAAGCCGTCGAAGCTGTCGAATTCCAGGATCAGAGCCTCATCGGTCTGCAGGCCCCAGCGCATCATGGTGATCAGGCGTCCGCGCCGCAGGTCGCGCGCCTCCGTCTCGGGGGTCCAGGGCTTGTCCTTGGCTAGGTTGCGGCCGGCGAAGCGGTTGATCGCCTCCGGGTCGATCTGGTCGCCAGACTCCCAGACCCACTCCGGCCAGAAGTCCACGGCGTCGTAGCAGAACTGGCCGGCCCAGCGCATGGACTCGATCATCTCCTCGGGCGTCGGGATCGGGCGCGGCGCGTCCATGCCGACCCGCTCGATGCGGTATTCGGCGGGTTGCTCGTCCCAGCTGTCGAAATACTGGCGCAGGAACAGCTTGCGGCTGCCTTTCGTGGTGGGAAGCCAGTTCTGCCCCTGCTTCTCGCCGCCGATGTAGAGCTCGAACGAGCCATCCCAGTTGGTCTTCAGCTCATGGCCGAAGAGATTGGCCTCCGGCGTGTCGCCGAATGGTTCGTGCAGGGTGCGCAGTTCAGTGCCGTAAGCATCCTTGGAGCGCGGACCCTGGACGGTGACGTTCCACATCCGGCACGTGCCCTTCTTGCCGGTGATCTTGTAGGTCGACTCCCCGTCAATCCAGGACTGCATGTAGATGCAGTCGGCGTTGTCGGAGCCCAGCTTGCGGGTGGGCGCGCAGAACACCTGCAAGGCGGGATACTGGGTGTTCTTTGTCTCCAGCGCCAGGTCGAAGGCCTGGCTGAGGTTCTGGGTCAGGTAGCGGAACCCGTCCACCCGTTGCAGCGGCGTGCCCGGGTTCAGGTCCTTGAAGACCAGGTCGCCGGCGCTCTTCAGCTGGTCGCAGAAGGCCGCCCAGGCCGTCTTGAGGTCCTTGTCGATCGGGGATTCGCCGTAGGCCATCGTGTTCTCCGGTCTTTCAGGGTTCAGGCGCCGAGCTCAATGAGGAGTTCGCCCACCTTGGCGGCGGAGCGTCGCGCCGCCTCCAGGTGGCCTTCCGCGTCGATGCGGGGGCCAATCAGCTCCAGGTCGAATGCGCCCTCGTAGCCTGCCTCCAGCAGCCAGCCGACGATCTGCCGCAGTGGGATATCCCCGTCGCCGGGCACGGCGCGGGAGGGCAGGGCGCGATCGCCGTAGACATAGTCGCAGATCTGGACGAGGCCGCAGCGCGGGACGGCGCGGGCGATCGTCTCCTTCAGTCCGGCCTCGGTCCAGCAGGCATAGATGTCCACGCAGACCCCGATGCCCGCCATCTCGGCCAGGGTGACGGTGTCGCGCAGCGAATGCGGCAGGTGGGCGTCGGCGTAGAGCGGCGAGGCGGTCTCGATCATCAGCTGGACGCCGGCGGCCTTGGCCTGCGCCACGCAGGGCGCGATGCCGGCGCTGAAGGCCTGGGCGGCGTCCTCCCAGCTCATCGGGCCGTGACCGCCGGTCATCATGTAGATCGAGCGCCCGCCCAGCGCGGCCACCGTCTCGATCACGCGGGACAGCTTGGCGCGCTCCGCGTCCCAGATGGCCTGGGCCGCATCCATCTGATGACCCCACAGGAAAAGGTGCGTCATGCTTTCGAAACGATAGCCGCCGTCCACGATGATGCCGCGCGGCAGGCCGACGTCGTCGGTCAGCAGTGAGCTCATGAAGGCGATGCGACGCGGGGCCAGCGCGCGCCAGTGGTCCGCCATCTGGGCCAGGGAAGCGCCTGGAAAGCACAGGGCGTTCACCGAGACTCTCTCGTGCATGCGCGATCTCCCTTAATTCGGCCGCGGCTATTTCCGCTGCTCGATCTCCAGCCCGAAGCGTTCGCGATAGGGTGCGAACTCCGCGTGCAAGGCCTCGACATCCTCGCCGATGACGTCGGTCGAGTATTTGAACTTGCCGTAGCGGTCGCCCTTGTTGTTGGCGAGGTAGTCGCGCATCGCCGCCTCGAACCCCGGCGTGAACGGCAGGTCGTACTTCTCGTAGAACGCCCGGATCGTGCCCACCGGATCGTGCACGAAGTCGGCGTAGCGCACGTGGTGCACCCTGGGGTCGTTCAGGTAGGGGCTGTTGAGCGCCGCCGTGATGCTGGCCCGGCTTTGGGCCAGGTAGGTGGCGGCCGTCTCCTTCCAGTCAACCTCGCCCATCAGGCCCTCGTCCAGCTCGCCGGCCATGACGATGCGCGAGGCGATCACCTGCACCGGGTCGCGGTGCGTCCAGATCAGCTTGGCGTCGGGATAGGTCTCGAACATCGCCTCGAGCCGGCCGCTGTGGAAGCCCTTCAGCGCCCAGCGCTTCTTGGGCCGGCCATACTGCAGGTGCTGCAGCACCTTCTTGTGCAGCTGGTACTGCGCGCGCGCATCGCCCGGCAGCCCGGCCATGATCATCTTCATGGGCACTCGCCACCAGACCGTCGGCCCCATGACCCGGAAGTCGAAGCCCCAGGTGCGCTCGCACTCGGGCAGGCCGTCGCCCAGCATGTCGTTGTATGGGTGGTTGATCAGCCACTTGGGGATGCGCTTGAGGATCGCGCGCCAGTCCTCGTCGGCCTGGGCGCGCCGGGGGTCGTCGGGAGGGGCCACGCCCGGCGGCGGCGAGGGATACATCAGCTCCCAGAAGCGCAGCGACCGGCTGGCCGGATCCAGCGACAGAAGCACGTGCAGGAGTGTCGTGCCCGACCGCGGCTCGCCTGTGGCGAAGATCGGGTTCTCGATCGTCTCGTCGGCGATCGGGTAGCGCTTGCGGTCCTCGAAGAACCGCAGCCGCGAGGTGAGCTGCTCATGGCAGACCTCGGCGGCGATCCGCTGGCCGGCCGCGTCCATGCCGCCCTCGCGCATCTTCGCCACCAGCACCCGGAAACGCTCGGGCAGGCTCGGGTCGCCGTAGTCGGAAAGGCCCGTCTCCGCCTCGGCCGCGCGCAGCATGGCGTAGGCGTTGAGGATCTGGCTGGTCAAACCGCCTCTCCCACGAGGCGGATCAGCTCGTCCTCGGCCTCGCGCACGTACTGTGCGGACTTCGCGCCGAACTTCAGTCCGGCCATGCCGCCGTAGTCGAGGATCTTCGGGACCTTCATGCCGGCGTCCACGTAGCCCTTGACGGTTCGGGCGATCTCCTTCGGCGTCCCGTGGGGCAGGACCGCCAGGATCGATTGCGGGTCGACCTTAGACAGGAAATCCACAAGCCGGTCGCGGGTGAGCGCGCTGGGATTGATGTCGTGGATGCCCTTCCAGTCGTCGCCGAGCGGATGGGCGAAGCCCTTCTCGCGCATGAAGTCACCGCGCACCTGCAGCAGGTAGGCCTTGATCAGCGGCGCCTGGATCATCTCGGCGACCTCGTCCGGATCGCCGATCAGGCTCATCAGGATGCCGGCGGTGGTGATCGCCATCGGATCGCGCCCGGCCGCCTCGGCGGACTGGCGCAGCGCCGCCAGCATGGCCGCGTAGCCCTCCGGCGAATAGTTGCCCACCGGCATCCAGCCGTCGACGTAGCGCCCGGCGATGCTCAGCATCCGCGGACCCGAACAGCCGACCCAGATCTTGGGAAAGCGGCCCTCGAACGGCTCGGTGTCCATCTTGGCGTGATGCAGCTGGTAGAACCGGCCCTCGAAATCGACGGGGCCTTGCGTCTCCCAGAGCAGGCGGATGACCTGCAGCGACTCCTCGAAGCGCGCGACCGGCGTGCTGAAGTCGAAGCCATAGGGCGCGGTGTTCTCGAGCTCGCCGCTGCCGAGCCCCAGGACGAAGCGTCCCTTGGAAAGGTGGTCGATGGTCAGCGCCGTCTGGGCCAGCATCGCGGGGTGGCGGCGCACGGTGTCGACGACAGTGGTGACGATCGGGGTGTTCTTGGTCAGCACGGCGGCGGCGGCGGCCACGGCCATGGCGTCCAGGTGCCGATGCGGCGAATGCGACGTCGTCGCCAGGTCGGTGAATTCCGGGGTCCAGATGGCATCCGGCCACAGGCTGACCAGATGGTCCGGCATCCAGATCGAGTGATAACGTCCGCTATCCAGAGCCGCCAGCTGCGAGAGGTCCAGCGGCAGGGTGGTGCGCATGAATGCGCCGGGTTTCAGGGTCATTTGCCTCGTCCACTCCCCAGGGCGCCTTGTCGCCGCGCCTGTCCGGAAAGGTGCGCAAATATGGCCACTACGTCCAATATTAGTTTTGGAGGAATTGATCCCATTTCTGTATGAATGTCGGATAGGCTAAACGGCGGGAACGAGGAATGTTCGACCTTTCGCTGCTCAGTCACTTCATCGCGGTGGCGCGAACGCGGAGCTTCACGCGCGCGGCGGAAATGCTGAACACCAGCCAGCCGGTGATCAGCCGCTCGATCCGCCGGGTTGAGGAACACGTTGGCGCGCCGCTCTTCGAGCGCACGACGCGCCAGGTGAAACTCACCCCGGCCGGCGACGCTTTCCTGGCGGAGGCGATGGCGATGGTCGATCGCCTCTCGGTCGCCACCGACAACGCCCGCAGGATAAGCCGGGGCGGAGAGGCCAAGTTGAGGATCGGAATCTGTCCCTCGGCGGATCCGGAGACGGCGCGGATCGCGCTGGGATTCAACGCCTTCCGATCCCGCTGGCCGCAGGCGGACGTTAAGCTCACCACCCGGATGCGGAATGTGCAGGCCCAGGCGCTCAGGACCTCCGAGATCGACATCGGGATCATGCTGATGAGCCGCACCGATTGCGAGGGCATCGAGTGGCGGGTCATCGCCCGCGATCCCCTGGTGGCGGTGGTCCCGAAGGCCTGGGGCCTGCGCGGGACGAGCGTCGCCTTGCACGCCCTGCGCGACCGGCCCTGGATCATGCCGCACCCCGACATCTCGCCCGACATGCATCATGTGCAGATGGAGCTCTGCCGGTCCGCGGGGTTCGAGCCCAGGGTGGTGGCCTATTCCGAGGACGCGCTCACGGCCCGGATGATGCTGGCCTTCGGCCTGGGCGCGGCGTTCGTCTATCACCACGGCGTGCGCGGTCAGGAGGACCACGCCCAGTTCATGGCGATCGAGGGAATCCCCGACCTCTTCTTCTCGGAAACCGTCGTCGCATGGGCGGCCGGTTCGACCTCGGCGCTCGTCAGCGACTTCGTGCAATGCGTCGCGGAGGGAGCGCCCTCTCTGTCGCCTTTGAACTAGGGGAGCCGGGGCGGGCCATCAGGCCGCCTTCGGCGCTTCCTTCAGCCGGGCGAGGAGCGCCGGTCCTTCGGGGCCGCCTTGCTGCATGTAGTTCTGCCGGTGGTCGATCTGCCAGCCGCCCTCGGGCTTGCGCGAGAGTTCGATGCGCGAAGCGCTGAGCCGGCCTATGAAAAACCCGTCCTCGCCATGCATCATCACCATGGTGTGGCAGGTGGCGGCGGCGCGGTCGCCGTCGATGACCACGTAGGGCAGGGTGGAGACGTGGGCGCAGCCCGCGGCCACCAGGCCCAGATGGTGGGCGTCCCGGGTGATTGCCTCGACCTGAGCGCGGCCTTCGTACTTGCCGATGTCAGCCACCGCGTAGACCCCGTCCTCCGCGTAGAAGGAGCCCACGGCCTGGGGGTTGCAGCCGTCCACGGCATAGCCGTAGCCGCAGATCGTCTGGTAGATTTCCAGCCGGTCTTCCACGGCGCGCAGCCGTTCTTCGACGTTACCGCTGCTCACATCTTCCTCCTCAGGCGCTTGTCGTTGTTCAGGCCGCGGCCGCCGGCTTGGCCCCGCGCACCAGGCGGCCGGGGAGGACGCCGGTGGCCACGCCTTCCCGGTAGGTCACCTGGCCCGATACGATCGTCGCCACATAGCCCTGGGCCTGCTGGGTGAGGCGACGCCCGCCGGCCGGCAGGTCGTAGCTGGGCCGGGGCGCGTGCAGGCTCAGGCGTTCCATGTCGATGACGTTGATATCGGCCTTTGCGCCAATCGCGATCACCCCGCGATCGTCCAGCCCGACGGCATGGGCCGGGTCGCGGGCCAGCATGCGGACCGCATCGGCCAGCGGGATACGCTTTGCCGCGTCGGGATGGCTGACCCAGTGGGTCAGGAAATAGGTCGGGTAAGCCGCGTCGCAGATCATCGAATAGTGCGCGCCGCCGTCGCCCAGGCCCAGGATGGTGTGCTCGTGCGGGATGAGGAACTCGCCCGCGCTTTCGAACCGGTCGCCCTCCCGGTTGGCCGCCGGCCGGTAGAGGATGGCGTGTCCGTCCTGCTGCAGCAGTTCGTCGTAGATCACTTCCATCGGCGCCCGGCCCAGAGCCCGCGCCCGGCCGGCGATGCTCTCTTCCTTGGCCGGGTGGTAGTTCGGCGGGTCGCCCAGCGGGAACAGCCACTCGATGTCGTCCACCACGGACTTGAAGAACGGGTGTGGGTCACTGGAGGATTCGGACAGGAGCCGGCGGCGCATCTCGGGATCGCGCATGGCGCTCACCTTCTCGGCCAGCGGCAGCTTTTCGATCTCCCGGAAGCTCGGGTGGAAGGCGAAGGGGTGTAGTGAAAGGCCAAGGCCAAACAGCATGCCCGTCGGCCGCGCCAGCACCTGCCCGCGGATCGTCAGGCCGTCGTCGTTCGCGGTGTCCAGTCCGTCCAGGATCTCGCGCCAGCCACCGGGATGTTCGGCCGACTGCATCAGGGTGAACGACACAGGCCGCCCGGCGGTCGTGGCGATCGAGCGAAGCAGGGCGATTTGTTCGGCCGGCATGCGACGGGAGTCGCCCAGGATCTGGAACACGCCCGCGCCGGCGTCCCGCAAACCGGCGGCCAGGGCCAGGATCTCGTCTTCCTCCGTCGTGATCGACGGGACCAGCCGGCCATTGCGGAATCGGTGCGCCAGGTTGCGGGTGGTGGTGACACCCAGCGCGCCGGCCTTGATGGCTTCCGTCGTCAGCGCCCGCATCCGCGCCAGGTCCGCGTCCGTCGGCGGCTCCAGTTCCGAGCCGCGCTCGCCCATCACATAGACCCTGAGCGGATTGTGCGGCAGCTGGGCGGCGAAATCGATGTCGGCGGTGCGCTGGTCCAGCGCGTCGAGGTAGTCGGGGAAGGTCTCCCAGTTCCACGGAACGCCTGCCGTCATCACCACGTCGGGAATGTCCTCGACGCCTTCCATCAGCTTGACGACCATGTCGTGCTGGTTGGGCTTCACAGGGGCGAACCCAACGCCACAGTTGCCCATCACCACTGTGGTGACGCCGTGGCCCGACGAGGGTTGCAGGGTGTTCTCCCAGGTGATCTGTCCGTCGTAGTGGGTGTGCACATCGACGAACCCCGGGGTGACGATGCAGCCGGCGGCGTCGATCTCCTCGCGACCGCTCCCGGTCACCTGGCCCACATCGGCGATCACGCCGTCGCTGATGGCCACGTCGGCGGCTCTCGGTTCAGCGCCAAAGCCGTCCAGCACTGTCCCGTTGCGGATGACGATGTCGTACCTGGGCTGGGCCATATTTCCGCGCTCCGCCGAACGGACCCCGCCGAATGTCGGACAGGCCCGCCAGGGGGCATCCTATGCCCGGCGAATCCCCCTCGCAATGCGCCTCGTGCGTGTCATTTTCTTGCCGGTTCGTTCGCATTTGCCTCGCACGCGTTGCATTGCCCCGGCGCATGGGGGAAATTGCTGGGAACGTGCGAGCCGAGCCATGGGAAACCGCGCAGGTGGGGTCATGGCCGCTCGCCGATGGCGGAGACGGGTGGCGACGATGGCGCATGAATTCGACATGGTGGTGCGGGGCGGGACGATCGCCGACGGCACGGGCTCCGAACTCGTCGAGGGCGACGTCGCCATCCGCGACGGAAAGATCGCCGCGGTCGGCAAGGGGTTGGGTTCCGGGCGTGAGGAGATCGACGCGCGCGGCCTTTTGGTCACTCCGGGCTTCGTCGATGTCCACACCCACTATGACGGCCAGCTGAGCTGGAGCGAACGTCTCGCGCCGTCGTCGGGGCATGGGGTGACGAGCGTCGTCACCGGCAACTGTGGCGTCGGTTTCGCGCCGTGCCGGGAAGGCGACCGCGACAAGCTCATGCGGCTGATGGAAGGGGTGGAGGACATCCCGGAGATCGTCATGGCCGAGGGCCTCTCCTGGGACTGGAACAGCTTCGGAGATTTCCTCCAGTCGGTGGAGAAGCAGCCGCACGACATCGATTTCGCGGTGATGCTGCCGCATTCGCCGGTGCGGGTGTTCGTGATGGGCGAGCGCGCCGTGCGGCTAGAGGCGGCGACCGAGGCCGACCGCGCCCAGATGCGGGTCATCGCCAAAGAGGCGATGCTGGCCGGCGCCGCGGGCTTCGCCACCTCGCGAAGTCTCCATCACCAGGCCAGCGACGGGGGCCGTATCCCCAGCTTCGCCGCCGAGGAGGCCGAGCTCACGCAGATCGCGCTGGGGATGGCCGACGCCGGACGGGGCCAGATCCAGGCCATCTCCACCACGCAGAATCCGTGCGTCGGGGACTATGAACTGCTGCACCGCGTGGCGCGGGAAGCGGGCCGCCCGCTCTCCTACACGCTGCAGTTCGCGCCCGGCCGGCGCGAGGGCTTGGCCGAGGACGTGCTGGACGCCATGGTCCGGGAGAACGCGGCGGGAGGCAACGTCAAGGCCCAGGTGTTCAACCGCCCGTCGGGCGTCATCCTGGCGCTCGAAACCGGCTTCCATCCCTTCATGGGCCATCCGAAGTTCGTCGAGCATCTGGCCAAGCTTCCGCATGCCGAACGGGTCGCCGCGATGCGCCAACCGGACGTGCGGGCCGCCCTGCTCAAGCCGATGGGCGCGTCCACCCACCCCTTCGCCACCCTGCTGGCCCAGTTCAACCTGATCTTCCCGCTGCGCGGCGCGTCGGACTATGAGCCCGCCGCCTCCACCAGCATCGCCGCCGTCGCCGCCGCGCGCGGCGTCAGTCCCTATGAGGTCGCCTACGACCTGCTGATGGAGAACGACGGCCGGGGCAAGCTGATGGTGGCCACCACGAACTACGGCGAGGGCAACCTGAATTCCTCGCTCAAGATGATGCGGCGGGACGATACGGTGCTCGCCCTGGGCGACGGCGGGGCCCACTACGGCCTGATCTGTGACGCCAGCTACACGACCTTCCAGCTGGCCCACTGGGTCCGCGACCGCAAGGGCGAGCGCCTGGGCCTGGCGGAGGCGGTCCACATGATGACCGACCAGCCGGCGCGCCTGTACAGCTTCCGGGACCGCGGCCGCATCGCGCCCGGGCTGAAGGCGGACCTCAACGTCATCGACATGGACCGGCTCACCCTGCACCCGCCCGAGGTGGTGTCCGACCTGCCGGCCGGAGGCCGGCGCCTGACCCAGACGGCGGACGGCTATGTTGCGACGCTGGTCTCGGGCCGGACGATCATGCGCGACGGCGTCGACACCGGGGCTCGGCCGGGCAAGCTGGTCCGCAGCGTCGGCGGCTGACGGACGTCTGACGCGTCGGAACGCGTCCGGGCTTTCCGACCCGTGCGCGCCCGGCTATCTGGGGCGCGAAACGGGAGAAGCCACCAGATGACGCGCGCAGTGCTTGAGGGAATCCGGGTCCTCGACTTCGGGCGTTATATCTCCGGCCCGTTCTGCGCCGCGTTGCTGGCGGACCTGGGCGCCGACGTAATCCGGGTGGAGCGTGTGGGCGGCGGCGAAGACCGCTTCGTCTATCCGGTGACCGACGCCGGCGACGGCTCGCTGTTCCTGCAGATGAACCGCAACAAGCGCGGGCTCACACTCGATGTGAAGACGCCCGGCGGCGCCGAGGTTCTGCGCCGGTTGGCCGGTACGGCTGACGTAGTGATCGCCAACATGCCCGACGAGGCGCTGCGCGACATGGGCCTCGACTACCCCAGCCTGACGGCGTCGAGGCCGGACATCATCCTCACGGCCATCTCGGCCTTCGGATCGGAAGGGCCCTACGCCGGCCGGGTCGGGTTCGACGGCATCGGCCAGGCGATGAGCGGCGCGGTCTGGATGTCCGGCCTGCCCGGCGCGCCGATGAAATCCTTCGCCTCCTGGGTCGACTTCACCAGCGCCATGCTGGCGTCCCATGCGACCCTGGCGGCGCTGTTCGAGCGCAGCCGCAGCGGCGAGGGACAGGAGGTCCGGTCCAACCTGATGGCGGCAAGCCTGACCGTGACCAACTTCCCTCTGATCGAGCAGGCGCTGACCGGCGTGAACCGCCAGCCGACGGGAAACCGCGCGCAGTCGGGCGGGCCGGCCGACGCCGTGCGCACCAAGGACGGCTGGATCATGGTGCAGGTGATCGGCGCGCCCCTGTTCCGGCGCTGGGCGCGGCTGATGGGCGAGACGCACTGGCTGGAGGATCCGCGTTTCGCCAGCGACGCTCTGCGCTCCGACAACGGCGCGGTGCTGAGCGAGCGCACCCAGGCCTGGGCGGCCGGGTTCACCACCGCCGAGGCGCTGGAGACGCTGGCCGCCAACCGCATCCCCGCCGGTCCGATCCTGTCACCGCAACAGGTGCTCGACGACCCGCACGTGCAGGCGACGGGCATCTTCACCCCGATGGACTATCCCGGCGCGCCGAAGCCGGTCCCGCTGATGATGGCGGCGGCCAGGCTGGAGGCCACGCCGCAGACCCTGCACCGCCGCGCGCCGCTATTGGGCGAGCACAACGAGGAGGTCCTGGGCTCCCTTGGCTATTCGGCGGCGGAGATCGACGACCTGCGGGCACAAGCCTCGATCTGACGTCGATCCAACACCTCAGAAGAGGGTCTTGAGCGCGTGAGGCGTGAAGGTCTCCAGGTCCTGTAGGCGACCCGCGCGCACCTTCTCGGCCCATCGAGGATCGCTGAGCAGGGCGCGCCCGACCGCCACGAGATCGAAGTCGCCGCGCTCCAGCATCCGCATGAGCTGGTCCAGGCTGGCGATGTTGAGGCGGGTGCCCGCCACGAACAGCGACGTCATGAAGTCCACGTCCAGGCTGACGGACCCGACCGTCATGGTGGGTTTTCCGGTCAGCTTCTTGGTCCAGCCGGCGAGGTTCAGGTCGGAGTCGGGGAAGGTCGGCTCCCAGAAGCGCCGCTGCGAGCAGTCGAAGAGGTCCACGCCGGCGTCGACCAGGGGCGCCAGCAGCGCCTCCAGCTCCCGTGGGGTGTCGGCCAGGCGGGCGTCATAGTCGTGCGACTTCCACTGCGAATAGCGGAACAGGATCGGGAAGTCGGGCGCGGTCCGGCGGCGGATTTCGGCGACGATCTCGGCGGCGAAGGTGGCCCGTTCGGCGTGGCCGCCGCCATAGCGGTCCGTGCGCCGGTTGGTCTCGCCCCACAGGAACTGGTCGATGATGTAGCCGTGGGCGCCATGCAGTTCGACGCCGTCGAAGCCTAGAGCGCGAGCGTCCTCCGCGCCCTTGGCGAAGGCCTCGATCACCGCGTCGATGTCGGCCTGGGTCATCGGTTCCCGGTCCACGGCGAGCGGCCAGCCGTGGCCGCCGGTGACGCCCGAGGGACCCAGCTGGTGCGGGCCGGCCGGTTCGCCTTCCGGAAAGGCGAGGGAGGGCTGCTTGCGGATCAGGCCCACGTGCCACAGCTGGGGCATGATCACGCCGCCGGCTTCGTGCACCGCCTCGACCACCCCGCGCCAGCCGGCCAGGGGCGCCTCGCCATGGAAATCCGGCACGTTGGCGTCGTTGGTCGCGCCGGGATGGCCGATCCAGGTCCCCTCGGTGATGATCAGCCCCACGCCGCCTTCGGCGCGGCGGCGATAATAGGCGGACACGTTCGGGCCCGGCGCGCCACCTGGGGAGTGGCTGCGGGTCATCGGGGCCATCACGACCCGGTTCGCGAGCGCGGCGCTGGCGATCCTGAAGGGTGTGAACAGGGCGGCGATGGAGGTTTCGTCCGCGTCTCGCGTCTCGGTGGCGCCGGTCATGGGTGTCCGATCCTGGGCCGCCGCCGCGGTTTGGCCCGAGCCTGGAAATTGCAAAACTATCGGTGCATTGTAAATGCGCGTCGGCGAACGGGAGAGCCTCGATGATCAAGCTGATGGCGTTCGTCTCACGCCTGCCGCACCTCGATCGGGAGGCGTTCAAGACCTACTACGAGACCCGGCACGCGCCGCTCATCCTGAGCCTGATCCCCAGCATCAAGGGCTATGAGCGGAACTATCCGGACGCCAGCAAGGTCCGGCCGCCGGAAGGCAAGTCGGTGGACGACGTCCTGGAGTTCGATGCCGTCACCGTCCTGCGCTTCGACGACCGGGACGGGTTCGACGCCTTCAAGCGCGCCATGAAGGACCCCGAGATCACTCGCATCATCCAGGCCGACGAGGCCAACTTCCTCGACGGCGCCAAGAGCCGGCTCTACGTTATCGACGAGCGCCTGAGCCCCGAGCCGGCCTGACAATCGGGTTCACGCCCGGCTTGTGAAGTCCAGCAGGGCAGGGGCCAGCGCGGGCCAGTTCTCGAACAGGCCTCTCCCCTCGGCGCGCATGGCCGCGCTGCGCTCGTTCCACTCCTGGTCCGGCCACGGCGGCTCGACCATCCGCGAATGCGGGATCAGTTCATGCACCCATTCGGTGGTCCGGCGGGTGTGGGAGAGGTCGCTCTTGCCGTTGCGGAAGATCAGCACCGGCATGGTCAGTTTCGCGAAATCGGCGGGCGACATACCGGGCACGGGCGAGGTCGTGGTGGGCGTGTAGAACGAGGCCCAGCGCTGCATGGTTTCGACGAACTGGTCCGGGTCCTGGGCGAGGATGACGTCGCGACCCCGCGGATTGCGCTGGATCTGGTCGGCCCAGGCCGAGGCCTCCGCCACCGCCTCCATCCCGGCGCGGCCGGCCGCGACGGCGGATTCCTGGCAGTAGAACAGCCCCAGGCTCATCAGGCCGATGGTGCCGCCGCTGATCCACCACAGGGTCAGGTGCGAGATGTCCTGGGGCGAGCGGGACGCGGCGATCAGCGAGACGCGCGATCCCGCCGAGCCCGCCGCCAGCGTCGTCGGACCGAGCTCCAGCGTCCGGATGAGCTTGATCAGTGTATCGGCATGGAGTTCGGACTCGCTGACGGCGTCGAACGAGATGTCGGAGGCGCCGCAATTGGGCCGGTCCCAGAGCAGCACCCGCCGACCGCCGGCCACCAGCTTCAGGGCGAGGTCGCGCAGGCCGGGCGTGTCCTTGGGAAAGCGGCCGCCCGGCGTGAGCGCCACCGCCGGCGCGCCCGGATCGCCCAGCAGCTCGTATTCGATTCCGATCCCTGAAATTTCGATACGCGACATGTTCCCCCCTCGGGCTTGGATCTTCAGCGTCCGTTATTGGTCGTGAGTTCGGCGTCCGGCCGAGGCAGGCGCGGCGGGTCGGGTGTGGCGCGCGAGAGCTGGCGCGCGGTCCGCAACACCATGCCGCCCACGCGGTCGTAGCTGTCCGGCGCCAGCCGCTCGCGCGGCGCGGACAGGATCACCGCGCCCACCGGCCGGGCGTCCACCTCGAAGATCGGCGCGGCGACATTGATGGAGCCGCCCACCAGGTCGTCCTCGCTGACGAAATAGCCCTGCCGAAGGGTGGCCGCGAAGTCCTTGAGCAGGCGGGCGTCGGGCGCCCGGCCCAGCAGCTCCACCTGCCGCTCCGGTGAGAGATAGGGCAGCACGGCGCGGCCGGTGGCGCTGTCGTGGGTCTCGACTACCATGCCGACGTGTGGAGCCGTTCGCAGGATCTGGCGACTCTCGATCACGTCGATGACCACGAAACGGCCGATGTCGGGCGCGGTCAGGCCGACGGTCTCGCCGCTCTCGTCGCGCAAGGCTTCGAGCGCGGGGCGGGCGCGGTGGTGCAGGCTGCTGCTGGCGTGCGCCAGGTGCGCCACCAGATGGATATGCCCGGTCAGCTGCCACCGGGTCGGGCTTCCCGGCGCGGCGTGGATCCAGCCCTCGTCGGCGAGCGTCATGATCGCCCGCTGCACGGCGCTCTTGTCCGCGTCGAGCTGGCGCGACAGCTCGCTGACCCCCACCGGCTGGCGCCGGGCGATCTGTTCGAACACGGCCAGGACCCGTGAACCGCTCTTGCTGCGCTTGACTGACATCCGGCGCCGACCTTACCGTGTCACACAACGAATAGCTATATCACATAGTGATCCACGGGCTCTTTTCAGGGCGACCCGGGTCGCAGCGGAGGAAATGCCATGCCGTCGGTCCGCGTCTGTCCCTTGCAAGAGGACCTGCCGTTCGGCGCGCGTGTTTCGGGCGTGACCCACGAGACGCTTGGGGACGAGGCGGTCCGCCGGCAAATCCGCGAGGCCTTCGAGGATCGCGGCCTGATCGTCTTCGAGGACATTGAGCCCAGCGGCCAGATGCACCTGGCCCTGAGCGCGGTCATCGGGCCGCTGAAGGATCACCCCGTGCCGTCGGTCGAGCGCGTCAACCAGGACGCCATGCCCGGCGTGATCGACATGCAGTACAATCCCGAGGACGGCGGGGTGGTCGAGGTCGACGGCCAGCGGCTGGCCTCGTGGATCCCCTGGCACTTCGACCACTGCTACAACAACGAACTCAACCGCGCCGGCGTGCTGCGCGCGCTGACCATCCCGCCCGAGGGCGGGCTGACCCGGTTCGTCGACGGGATCGAACTCTACAAGGCGCTCTCGCCCGGCCTGCGCCAGAGGATCGAGGACCGCGACATCCTCTACACGCTGAACCTGGCCTATGCGGACATGCGCTTCGGACGGCCCAGGCATCTGCAAGACATCAGCTTCCGGCCCGGCCTGACCGAGGTCCTGGCCCAGGCCAAGCGGCAGCCGCGCGCCGTCCATCCGGCGGTCTGGACGCGCGCGAGCGGCGAGAAGGTGCTGCACGTGTCTCCGTGGATGTCGGCCGGCATCGAGGGTCAGGAGGACGCCGAGGGCGACCGCCTGCTGGAGGCGGTGTGCCAGGAGATCATCGCCAAGGCCAATGCCTACAGCCACGCGTGGAAGCCCACCGACATGCTGATCTGGGACAACTGGCGGGTCCTTCACTCGGTGTCCGGGGCCGATCCGAGATATCCACGCCGCATGCAGCGCACGACCATCAGCGGCGACTACGGCCTGGGCTATTTCGAGAACAACGGGGTCGGCGACAAGATCCTGGAGATGACCGTCTAGCGGGGTGCGGGATTGGGTTCGGCTGCGGTCCCCATGCACGGCTGTCATGCCGGACGTCGCGCAAGCGGACGTCCGGGCTGATGAAGGCGGGCGCGGGGAGCTCCCTCCGTCGTTTCTCACGGTGTTCGAAACGCCACCTCCCCCAGCGGGGGCCCAGCGGGGGGAGGACGAGCCAAAGCCCCGCTCTTCCCCGCGAAAGCGGGGACCCAGGCGATTTTGTGTTTCCGAGGTTGAGCTTCGCAAGTCCTCGCCAGCCCAGGCTCAGCTACGAAAAAAGCCTGGGTCCCCGCTTTCGCGGGGAAGAGCGGATATTAATCAGGCCGAGCTGTTCAAGTGGTTCGGGTCTGGCGCGGCGGTTTCCTCCGCCGGCTCCGGCTTGCCGAGGCCGATGGACTTGCGGATGCGCTCGACCTGGGCGTCGAGGGGTTCGGTGGTGAAGCTGTCGACGAGTTCCTCGTCGTCGAGGCT
>CANJXI010000046.1 GCA_947478785.1 Caulobacteraceae bacterium | reverse complement strand
TGGCCGCCGCGCGCGAGGCCACGGACCTGCTGATCCTGCCCGAGGTGGCGAAGGTGGAAATCCGCGACTTCAGCGCCTACGGCCCGGCCGTGGCCGAGGGCTACCGCGCAACGATCGAGGCGCTCGACAGGCTCGACAGGCCCGTCCAGGCCCTCCGCCGGCGTCCCAGCCTGGCCGAGCAGGAGGCGGTGCGTCCGGCGGGCCTGGCGCCGCCTTGAGACGTCACGTCAGGGGATTTGCGCGGGCGCCCGAACGGCCCCATATTGGCGGTCCTTGTTGAACAGCTGAAAGGAGGTGATCCAGTGTCTCATAGTGAAAACCGCAACCCGGTGACCGTGACCTGGACCTCCGCTTGTGGGGTCCGCGCCTAAGCCTGGTAGACTAGGCAAGGGTCGCGAGCCGCTCTGCGGTCCGACTATGGAAGGGCCGCTCCAGCGATGGGGCGGCCCTTCGCATTTTGCGGACGGGCTCCCGCCGTACCTATTGCGCGTGTCGGTGCCCATGTCGGTGGTGCAGATCGGGATAGTGTGGATGGGCGTGCGCCAGCGGCCTGTGCCGATGGACGTGCGTATGCGGCTCGCCATCGTCGTCACGCGGGCCATGTTCGTGCTGGTGATGGGCGTCGTGGAGGTGCCGGTGCTCATGCTCCAGCGGTTCGTGCGCATGGCGGTGTTCGTGTCCCTCCATCAGGTGCAGCGCCACGCCGGCCAGCATCAGCGCCGACGCCGCGAGCAGCCGCCCGGTCGCGGGCTCCCCGAACATCGCGATGGCCAGGCCCGCGCCGATAAACGGCGCCATCGAGAAATAGGCTCCGGTCCTGGCGGCGCCCAGGTGGCGCAGCGCGAGGACGAACATCACAAGGCTTACGCCATAGCCCAGGAAGCCCACCGCGCCGGCGCCAACCATGGGACCCAGTGGTGGAAGATGGGCGCCGGTGGCCAGGGCCAGCGTCAGGTTCACCGCGCCCGCCGCCAATCCCTTGACCATCGCGCTTTGCACGGGATCGGCGGCGCTCAGCTTGCGGGTCAGGTTGTTGTCGACGCCCCACGCCAGGCATGCGCCGGCGATCGCCAGCGAGCCCAGGCCGAAACCCGTCGGACCGCCCCGCCAAGACAGGACCACAGCGCCGGCTAGGATCGCCGCGGCCCCGAGCAGCAGCCTGCGATCCACGTTCTCTTTGAAGATCAGCCAGGCGATCGCCATGGTCGCCAGGCCTTCAAGGTTCAGCAGCAGCGCGGACGTGGAGGCGGCCGTGGTTGTCAGCCCGACCATCAGCAGCACCGGACCGATCACACCGCCGCTCAGGATCACGAGTGCGAGCCACGGAAGATCGGCCCCGCGCAAGGGCGCCTCGGCGACGGAAGGGCCCAGCCATCGGCGGCCAAACCACACGACGCCCAGAGCCAGGCCCGATCCCATGTAGAGCAGGCCGGCGAGCAGCCATGGGCTTACACCGCCAAGCAGCAGTTTCGCGAATGGCGTGCTCGCCCCGAAGAGCGCCGCCGATCCGATCGCCAATGGAACACCTGGCCAGGCGGTCATAGCGCGGAACATGACCAGTCGGCTCGGTCAGGCGTGCGTGGCAGTCGCGAACCGACGGTTGGCTTCCGCCCAGGTCATGGCCTTCATGAACGCGTCCACATAGCCGGCGGCCTTGGCGCCGTAATCCATCGCATAGGCATGTTCATACATATCCAGCGCCAGAATCGGCGCGCCGTCCGCGAGTGTCTGGGTGTGGTCGGAGGCCCAGGTGTTCACGAGCCTCCCGTCATGGCGGCTGTAGGTCAGCAGCACCCAACCCGATCCCCCGCCCAGGGCCTTGCCCATCGCCGAGAACTCTCCCGCCCAACGATCGTGGCCGCCGAAGTCGCGCTCGATCGCTTGCGCCAGGCCGGCGCTCGGAGCCGCCGGGGCCGCCAGCCCCGCAAAGTAGAGTTCGTGCAGGATCATGGAATTCCAGGCGATCAACTCCTCCCGCTTCAGGCCGTTGATCGCGAAGTTGGGCGCCGTGGCGAAATCGAGCTTGCCGATGTCGGCGCGGATCGATCCCAACCGTTTCACGGCGCTCGCGTAGTTGTTGTCGTGATGGCTCGTCAGCAGCTTCTCAGACAGGCCGGGAACCCCCTTGGGATCGAACGGCAGGGGCTGGGGCGAGAACGCCACGGGCGCCGCGGGCTGGGCGGCGGCCGGCAAGGCGGAGGCCAGGCTCATCAGACCCGTCGCGGCAAGCAGCGCGCGGCGATCAAATACGGCTTCAGTCATCTCGTCCTCCCGTGGCCTTGTTCCATCTCCTAGAGACGCCGCCAAACACCCGGACCAACAGGGTCGCCGCCCAATCGGCGTCGACGGCGCTCAGAACGAGACGCAGGAGGCCTGGGTGACCAGCATCACGGATTCCTGTTTGTACCGCGACTTATAGGCGTTGCGGACAGCCTCGATCTTCGCCGAAGCGTCGCCGGACTTGGGCAGCACGATCAGCACCACCTTGGCGGCTTCCCGGATCAGCCGGTTCTCCTCGCCGCGCCACTGGCCGCCACCGTCCAGGATGGTGAGCCCATCAGGGAAGCGCGGGGTCAGTTCCTCGTCGGCGAATTTGCGGAATTCCGCCTCGCTGACGGCGGGCTTGCCGCCGGCGTTGCGGCCGAAGAACATCTGGGCGGTGCGCAGCCATTGCTGGCCGGCCGGACAGGCCGGCAGCCGCGGCGCCGTGGCGCAACCCGTCAGCGCGGCCAACAGCATGATCGCGACGATGAGCCTCATACGCCGATCAACTCCCGCCCTATCAGGAAACGCCTGATCTCGTTGGTGCCCGCGCCGATGTCATAGAGCTTGGCGTCGCGGACGTAGCGTTCCACCGGATAGTCCTTGGTATAGCCCGCACCACCAAGCGCCTGGACGGCCTCCAGGGACACCCGGACCGCGTTCTCGCTGGCGAGCAGGATGGCGCCGGCCGCATCGAAGCGGCTGGTCCGGCCGGCGTCGCAGGCCCGGGCGACCGCATAGACGTAGGCCCGGGCGGAATTCAACGCCACATACATGTCGGCGACCTTGCCCTGCATCAGCTGGAAGGCGCCGATGGGCGCGCCGAACTGCTTGCGCTCTCGCACATAGGGCAGGACCACGTCCAGGCAGGCCTGCATGATGCCGAGCGGCCCGGCGGCCAGCACGGCGCGCTCGTAGTCCAGCCCGCTCATCAGCACGCCCACCCCGCCGTTCTCGGGGCCGAGCACGTTGTCCTCCGGCACCTCGCAGTCCTCGAACACCAGCTCGCCGGTGTCGGAACCGCGCATGCCCATCTTCTCGAGCTTCTGGCCGACCGAGAAGCCCTTGAAATCCTTCTGCACCAGGAAGGCGGTAATGCCCTTGCCCGAGGCCTCGGGGTCGGTCTTGGCATAGACCACCAGGGTGTCGGCGTGCGGCGCGTTGGTGATCCAGAACTTCGTGCCGTTCAGGACATAGCGGTCGCCCATCTTGCGCGCGGTAAGCCGCATGGAGACGACGTCGGACCCGGCGCCGGCCTCGCTCATGGCCAGCGCGCCCACATGCTCGCCGCTGATCAGGCCCGGCAGGTAGCGCTGTTTCTGATCCTCGGAGCCCCAACGGCGGATCTGGTTCACGCACAGGTTGGAATGGGCGCCGTAGGAAAGGCCCACGGAGGCCGAGGCGCGGGACACCTCCTCCATCGCCACCACGTGCTCGAGATAACCCAGGCCCAGGCCGCCGTAGGCCTCCTCGACGGTGACCCCGTGCAGGCCGAGCGCGCCCATCTGTGGCCAGAGTTCACGGGGGAAGCTGTTCTCCGCGTCGATCCGCGCGGCGAGCGGCGCGATCCGGTCGGCGGCGAAACGCGCGGTCGTCTCGCGGATGGCGTCGGCCGTCTCGCCGAGGCCGAACTCCAGCGTGGGTCCGTTGTTCGCGGTCATGCCGGCGGCTTAGCATGCGCCGCCCACCCTCGCGAGCGGGGGTTGGGCGGCATCGGGGCGCACAACCGGGCGTCATCCCTGCTTCCGCGCAAGCGGGGGCTTGTGCTCCCCCTCTGGACGGCGCAATCGCGGCCCACCACAAGAGCGCGGAGCAAGGGAGGCCGGATGCCAGCGGACCCTGTCGAGGCGCCGGTCGATCCCCGGCGGCGGATCATCGACGCCCACCACCACCTCTGGGCCGACGGCCAGGGGCTCGCGGGCTCGCCGGCCTACCTCCTTGAAGACCTGCAGGCCGACCTCGGCGGCCATAATGTCGTCGGCACGGTCTACATGGAGTGCGGCGTAAGCTTTCGCGCCGAGGGTCCCGAGGCGCTACGGCCGGTGGGCGAAACCGAATTCGCGGCGGCCGAAGCCGAGCGGTCCCAGGGTTGGCGCGCGCCGATCCTGGGCATCGTGGCCTTCGCCGACCTGATGCTCGGCGACGCCGTGGAGGCGGTCCTGGAGGCGCACGCCGCCGCCGCCCAGGGCCTGCTGCGCGGGGTGCGTCCCAACATTCGCGTCACGCCCGGCGCGAACGGTCAGGCCGCGACGCCGGCCCGCGACGTCTTGCCGGAGGCGGCCTTCCGGGACGGACTGCGGCGCCTGGGGCGCGGCGGCTACGTCTTCGACGCCTTCGTCAACCACACCCAGCTTGCCCAACTGGCGCAGGCGGCCCGGGACGTTCCCGAGACCACCTTCGTGCTCAATCACCTGGGCGTGCCGCTGAATCGCGATCCGCAAGGCGATCGCGGCGCGGTGACGGCGTCGTGGCGCCAGGGCATGCGCGAGACCGCCACCTGCCCCAACCTGCGGCTCAAGATCGGCGGAATCGGCATGGACGCCCTGTTCGGCACGGGCTGGACCGGACGCGCGCCGCCGCCCGGCTCCGACGAGGTGGTCGCCTGGTGGGGTGATGACATCGAATTCTGCATCGACACCTTCGGACCCTCGCGGTGCCTGTTTGAATCGAACTTTCCGGTCGACCGCTGGGCCCTCGGCTACACGACGATCTGGAACGCCTTTCAGAAGATCGCCGCGCGCTACGGCGAGGCGGAGCAGGACGACATGTTCGCCGGCGTCGCGGAACGGACCTACTGCCTTCATCCAGGCGGGAAAGACGCCCAGTCCGCTTAGCGTCGCGCCGACGGCCTCGGCCGACGAGGCGCTCAGCGCCGGTGGCGCGCGCGCTGTTCCGACGCTGCGCCCAGCCGCTGCAGGAGCAGGTAGAGGGCGACCACGAAGAAGCCGATACCCGCGACGCCGGCCAGCCAGCCAACGATCCGTGGGTCCAGCCAGGGCGACTCCAGCGACGGCCGCGCGTTGGTGGCCCAGAAGACGCCGCCCGCGAAGAACACCAGCCCCAGGATGGCGAGCGCCACCAGGCTCAGGACGCCGCTCTGCGGCTGCTCCGGCAGGGGCTGCACCAGGGGCGGAATGAAGTCGAAGGGGGCGGCGTCGTCGATGACCATCCGGTCCGCCTCACCATCGCCCTCGGGCGCCGGCGCCGCCAGCTCATTGGCCGCGGCGGGCTGGTCGAACAGGTCCGCGCCGGCGGGTTCGTCGGCCGCGGCGTTCTCCTGCTCGATCGATTTCGCCGCGAACACGTCCTCGTCTTCGGGCGGAGCCAGGGTGAACGGCTTGTCTTCGGCGGCGCCCAGGATGATCGGCGGCGCGAAGTCGGCCTGCGGATGGATCTGGGCGGCCTCCCAGGCCTCCATCAGCGCGCCTGGCTCGTCGCCCGGATCCGGGAAGATGGTCTGCAGGCGCGCGGTGATCGCCTCGGCGGCGGCCGTGGCCGGGCCTGAGTCGTCCTCCACGGGCGCAGCCGGCGCCTCCGATGGGGGCTCACCCTCCCGCGCCACCGAGACCGCCTCGCCGACCATGGAGGTGACCACCGGTGTCGGCGCATCGCGCGGCACCACGTCGTGGGCGTTGATGTCGATCAGCGGCCGGAGCACCGGCGATGGCGCGGGAACCCAGACCCCGTCCGGCGGCGTGAGGAATAGGGCCTTCTCGGCGGCGCGACGGCGGACCAGCGCGTCGACGACAATCCGCTCGCCCTCGAACTCGGCCTTGCGCCAAAGCTCCATGGCGCAGGCCGCCTGGATCAGCGCCCCCTCGTTCAGACGCTTGAGCACGCCTGAGCGGCGGAAATTGTCGAGGCCCAGGTTGAAGGCGAAGGAGCAAAGCGCGTCGAACTGGTTCTGGTCGAGCTGGGTGAACACACGTTCGTTCAGATCGTGGGCGACGGCGATCAGGTCGTAGAGCAGGAGCGCCTCGGCGTCGTCCTCCGAGACCTCCGCGCCCTGGCGGGCGGTCAGGGTATGGCCATGGCCGATCGTCCAGCGTCCGTCGGGGAGCTGGGCGGCCTTACGGCGGTAGCCCTCGAACCGCTTGATCAGATCGATCGCGGCGCGGGACACACGGTGGCGAGGCGACATGCCGTCTGACCCAAGTTGACACAGGCGCCGTAGCGCGACGCCCAGCCGCGCAAGAGCCGGGCCGCGGGACGAAGTTCAAGTCTTTACAACAGGATCAGGGCGGCAATGCCCAAAAGTGCGAGGAAACCGAAGAAGTCGGTCATAAAGGTCACGACCACCGACGAGGAAACGGCCGGGTCGCGGCCGAGCCGCTCCAGCACGATCGGGGCCAGGATCCCGCCCAGCGCGGCGACGAACAGGTTGGCGAGGACCGCTAGGAAGACCACCAGCGACAGTTTCAGGTCGTGTTGCCAGATGTAGAGGCCGCCGCCCAGCATTAGGCCTACCGCCGCCCCGTTGAGGAGGCCCACGCTGAGCTCGCGGGCCACGATGCGCAGGGCGTTGGCGGCGTTCAGTTCGCGGCTGGCGATCGCCCGCACCGCCACCGTGAGCGCCTGCGTCCCGGCGTTGCCGCCCAGGGAGGAGACGATGGGCAGCAGCATGACCAGCACGACGATCTTGGCGATCATCGGCTGGAACGGCGAGATGACGGTGACAGCGATCGCCTCGGTGACCAGGTTGGCGAGCAGCCATGGCAGGCGCGAGCGGACGATGCCGAAGACCCCGGCGTCGCGGCCGGCGTCAGTCACCCCGGCCAGCGCCAGGATGTCTTCCTCGGTCTCTTCCTGGATGACGCCGACGATGTCGTCGACGGTGATCTGGCCGACGAGACGGCCGCCCGGCTCGACCACGGGCGCCGAGATCAGATGGTACTTGTCGAAGATGTAGGCGACTTCCTCCTGGTCCATGTCGACCGGGATCTCGTTCACCTGCTCCATGATCTGGGCCAGCGGCGTGGCCCGGTGGGCGCGCAACAGGTGGCTGACCGGGGCCGCGCCCACGGGTTTGTAGGCGGGGTCGACCACATAGACGTCGAAGAACAGCTCCGGCAGGTCGTCCGATTCGCGCTGCAGGTGATCGATGGTCTGGCCGACGGTCCAGAACTGCGGCGCGGCGACGAACTCGCGCTGCATGAGCCGCCCGGCGGTCTCCTCGCCATAGGACAGGGTGGTCTCGATGGCCGCCCGCTCCAGGTCGGGCATCGCGGCCAGAACCTGGGCCCGCTTGTCGGCCTCCAGGTCGTCGACCACGTCGGCGGCGTCGTCGGAATCCATCTCGCCCAGCGCCTTGGCGAGCGTCGCCGACGGCACATGTTCGAGCAGTTCCTCGCGGATCTCGGTGTCCAGTTCCGAGAGCACCTCGGCCAGCACCTCGGGATCGATGTGCGGGAGAAGCTCCTCGCGGTCGTCGCCCGACAGGAAGCCCATCAGGTCGGCGATGTCGGCCGGATGCAGGGCGCCCAGGAGCTCGCGCAAGCGCTCGGTGTCGCCGCGCTCGAGCGCGTCGGCGACCATCCGCGTGTACTCGGGGTTTAGCGCATAGTCCTCGCCGAGGGCGAAGTCTTCGAGGTCTTCTTCGGCTTCCGGAGGCGTCCTGTCAGGCAGCTGGGCGAGGTCGACCGTTTCGCGGCTCATGCGGACCTCCCTGGCTGTGTGCGGACGTGTTTTTCCTACCGGATTCGAAGACCTTGATTCACTGGTGCGGTCGAGAAGACTCGAACTTCCACGGGTTGCCCCACAGCGACCTCAACGCTGCGCGTCTACCAATTCCGCCACGACCGCTCGTGGTGAGCCGCGGGGGGTAGCAAACGAAAGACGCTTTGTGAAGCGTGCTGGCGCTTCCGGCGAAGTTAGTCGCTACAGGCCGCCGGCCATGTAGTCGTAGACATTGGCCTCGCGGGTCACGGCGATGGAGATCTTCTCGTCATTGATCTGGATTTCGCCGCGGGCCACCGGGTGGTTGTTGACCAGGATCCAGACCTCCTCGTTGACCGTGGTGTCGAGGGGAATGACGGCACCCCGGCCCATGCGCAGCAGCTGCTGCATGGGCAGGATCGAGCGCCCCAGGACCACCTGGACCTCAACGTTGACCGAATTGATCTGGCTCACGAAGAACGCCCCTGACTTCCGCCGCGGACCGGAAACGGCATTGCGCGCCGCCGATCCGTGGCCACATTGCGTTCACCATGCTTGACCGCGCGTTAAATCCCGCCGCCGCCCCGCCGATATTCGGCAGAGACGATGGAAAAGCCGCCGGTTGGGCGGTTTCGTCGCGGCCGGTGGCCTATCCCGACGCGGCGGCGGCCATGGAGGCCCGCGCGGCGGCCATCGCCGAGGGCCGCGCGGGCGAGCTCGTCTGGCTCCTGGAGCATCCGCCGCTCTATACGGCAGGCGTCTCGGCCAAGTCCGCCGACCTGCTGGACGCCGGGCGCTTCCCGGTTTTCGAGAGCGGGCGCGGCGGACAGTTCACCTACCACGGGCCCGGCCAGCGGGTGGCCTATGTGATGCTGGACCTTTCCCGCCGCCAGAGGGATGTCCGCGCCTTCGTGGCCGCCTTGGAGACCTGGGTGATCGGGGCCCTGGAGCGCCTCGAGGTCAAGGGCGAGGTGCGCCCTGGCCGCGTGGGCGTCTGGGTCCAACGGTCCATGGGCGAGGACAAGATCGCCGCCATCGGGGTCAAGCTGCGCAAGTGGGTCTCGTTCCACGGCGTTTCGCTGAACGTGGCGCCCGACCTCGACCATTTCAGCGGCATCGTGCCCTGCGGCATCAGCGGCCACGGCGTCACCAGCCTGGCGGACCTGGGGCTGGGCGCGACGATGGCCGAGGCCGATTCGGCGCTGAAGGCGGCGTTCCAGGCGGTGTTCGGCGCGGTGGAAGAGGCCGAGCCACCCGCCTAGAGCGCGTCAGGGTGAAGTGGATACCGGCTCACCCGTCCAGCGCGCTCTAAACATTTGAAGATAGACCCTTTTCATCCGGTTCAAGTGATTCCACTTGAACCGGAAAGGGTCTAGGCGAACTCGACCAGCACCTCGTCGGCGGCGACGCTGTCGCCGGCCTTGGCGTTGACGGCCTTCACCGTGCCGTCGCGTTCGGCCCGGATGATGTTCTGCATCTTCATGGCCTCGATGACCGCCACCGCCTCGCCAGTGCGGACCAGCTGGCCCACGGCGACGTCGAGGGTGACCACCAGGCCCGGCATCGGCGAGAGCACCATCTTGGAGGTGTCGGCCAGCTTCTTGGGCGGCAGCTTGGCGTGCAGTTCGGCCGAGCGCGGGGTGAGCACCAGGACATGCAGGCTGGCCGCCCGGTGGCGGATGATGAAGCCCTCCGGCGCCGGCTTGACGATGGCGGTGAAGGCCTGGCCGTCGATGACGCCCCGGAAGGTCGCCTCCCCCGGCCGCCAGCGGACGTCGCTCAACTTGTTGGTCTTGCGCGCGCCCTTGATGGTCAGTCCGTCGTCGTCGCTCGTCACATTTACCGCGCGCTTTTCGTGGCCGACCACCGCGATCCAGTCCTGGCGGAGCTGGTCGGGGGCGGCGCGGGCCAGCAGTGTGCGGTGCATGGAAAGCGCCACGGCGGCGATCAGGTCACGCTGGGCGTCGCTGGGCGGCAGGCCCTGGAAGCCGTCGGGGAACTCGTCCTTGATGTAGTTGGTGGAGAGCTTGCCCGAACGGAACCGCGGCTGGTCCATCACCGCCGACAGGAACGGGATGTTCTGGCCCAGCCCCTCGATGTGGAAATCCTCCAGCGCCCGGCCCATGACATCGATGGCCGCCTCGCGGGTCTTGGCCCAGGTCGAGAGCTTGGAGATCATCGGGTCGTAGAACATCGAGATCTCGTCGCCCTCGCGGACGCCGGCGTCGTTGCGCACGATATCCTTGCCGACCTTGCCCTCCTGTGGCGGCTGGTAGCGCACCAGGCGGCCGATCGAGGGCAGGAAGCCACGGTACGGGTCCTCGGCGTAGATCCGGCTCTCCATGGCCCAGCCGTTGATCTTCAGGTCGGCCTGCTTGAACGGCAAGGCCTCGCCATAGGCCGAGCGGATCATCTGTTCGACCAGGTCGACGCCGGTGATCAGCTCGGTGACCGGATGCTCCACCTGCAGGCGGGTGTTCATCTCCAGGAAGAAGAAGCTGCGGTCCTGGCCGGCCACGAATTCCACGGTGCCGGCCGAGTCGTAGTTGACGGCCTTGGCCAGGCGCACGGCCTGCTCGCCCATGGCGGCGCGGGTCTTGGCGTCGAGCAGCGGGCTCGGCGCCTCCTCGATGACCTTCTGGTTACGCCGCTGGATCGAGCATTCGCGCTCGAACAGGTGGACGACGTTTCCGTGCTTGTCGCCCAGCACCTGGATCTCGACGTGGCGAGGACTCTCGATGAACTTCTCGATGAAGATCCGGTCGTCGCCGAAGCTCGACTTGGCCTCCGCCTTCACGGCCGGGAAGCCCTCCTCGACGTCCTTGCGGTTCCAGGCCACCCGGATGCCCTTGCCGCCGCCGCCGGCCGAGGCCTTGATCATCACCGGGTAGCCGATCTCCTCGGAGATCTTGATGGCGTGGGCCGTATCGTCGATCTCGCCCACGTGGCCGGGCACCACGGAGACATTGGCCTTGGCGGCGAACAGCTTGGACTGGATCTTGTCGCCCATCGCGTCGATGGCGTGCGGGTTCGGGCCGATGAAGACGATCTTCTCCTCGGCCAGGCGCCGCGCGAAGCCGGCGTTCTCACTGAGGAAGCCGAAGCCCGGATGGACCGCCTGCGCGCCTGTCGCGCGCACCGCCGCCACGATCTTGTCGGCGACCAGGTAGCTCTCGGCCGCGGCGGCCGGCCCGATCAGCACGCTCTCGTCGGCCATCTCGACGGCCATGGAGTCGGCGTCGGCCTCGGAATAGACCACCACGATTGCGATGCCCATGCGCCGGCAGGTCTTGATGATGCGGACCGCGATCTCTCCGCGGTTGGCGATCAGTATTTTCGAAAACATCCACTATCCCGGTTCGGAGGCTCGTCTGGCTCGTTCAATAGGAACTTCAGCGTCGCCGCACTAGCCCAGTTTCGTTGCGGCGCCTCACTTCCGGAATGGCTGCTGAAAGATTAGATTGGGCGTCATGAGCACGCCAGCGATCTCCCCCTCCGGTTTCGACCTCACGCCACCCACGCCAGACGAGCGCAAGCGCCTGGAGGCCGCGCTGACCCGCGCGGAGGCCGAGGTGCTGCTGCACCACGGCACCGAGGCGCCGTTCTGCGGCGGCCTGCTCGATCAGAAGGACGACGGCGTCTACTGCTGCCGGCTGTGCGGCCTGCCGCTCTTCGAGCACAAGACCAAGTTCGAGAGCGGCACCGGCTGGCCGTCCTTCTGGGCACCGTTCGACGAGACCCACGTCAAGGCGGTCGAGGACCGCGCCTACGGCATGCTGCGGATAGAGACTCTCTGCGCCCGCTGCGGCAGCCACCAGGGCCACGTCTTCCCGGACGGGCCGCCGCCGACGCGCCTGCGCTACTGCATCAATTCGGTGTCGCTGGAGTTCGTCCCGGGCGGCGCGCCCCTCCCCGACCGGCTGGGCCGGGGCGAGGCGCTGAAGACCGCTCCGGTGGGCGCCGGCGGCGGCTAGACCGGCTCGGGCCTCAACCCTATTCGACTGGCCGGCGAGCGGATCTTGCAATGGCGCCTCGGGGCAGCGCGCTGGCGTCGTCCCACATCAGATGGGTGAGGATCTGGAACAGGAAGGCCGTCGACCACCCGATCAGCAACATGCCGTTGACCGCTTCGATCACGCCTACGATGCGCCACCGCACAGGCAGGATCGCGCCCGTCTCACCCGCCGTGGAATAGGCGCTGATCGAGAAGTAGAGCGCCTGCTCCAGGCTGCCGAGCATGCCGGCCTTCCAATAGACCAGCGCGTACAGCCAGATCTCGGCGCCGTGCAGCACGAACAGTCCCAGCACGATCCCAAGCGGCACGATCACCCGATCCAGGTGAATCCACCGTGTAAGCCGCTCGATATGCCAGCTGGTCAGCGCCTGGAGGATGTCCAGGCCGGCCAAGTGAATGACCACGGTCGCCGAGACGATCGCCGTTGCGGTCAGCAGTTGTTCAGCCAGGACATGCATGCCGGCCGGACCCTAGACGATGGCGAAGGTTCGGGGGAGGCGTTGACACGCCCCGGCGCAGGACAAGCGGTCCTTCGCCCCGCCAGGGTGAAGGACCGCCTCGCTGTCAGATCAGTTCTTCTTGCCGGCGGTGGATTGCCCGCCGCCTGAGCCGCCGGTGCCGTTGGCCACCGGGTCGATCGGTTCGTCACCCCGCATCTGCGCCTCGACGGCGCTGTCGCCGTAGCCGGCCTGCGGGCTGGTGAAGAAGCCGCCCCTGGCGACGCGCAGGTTGTTCTGCACGTGGCTCACGCCGCCGATGTCCTCGACGATGCGCTCGGCCCGGTGCTTGGCCTCGCGGCTGTCGACCGTGCCCGAGAGCGTCGCCTCGCCGCCGGAGACCGAGATGGTGATGTTGCTGGCGTCGAGCCAGGTGTCGTCGGTCAGGCGCTCGTGGATCTCGTCGCTGATCCGTTCGTCGGAGCGCTTGTAGCCCTGCGGCCCACGCCCGCGATGGCCCCGCTCGGCGGTGAATCGGTCAGGTTGACGATCCTCGACCGGGTTGAACCATGACGCGACCCGCTCGCCGGCCCGGTGCAGGAAGTCCCCGGCGTTGCGGCCGGCCTCTTCCCAGCGCTCGGCCGACGGCCGCGGGGCGGGTTCGCCCGGATAGTCGTCATAGCCGGAGCGGCCATACCCCGCCCGGTCGTAGGCCGCCCGCCCGCCGGCGGCGCCATAGCCGCGCGGCCCAGGGCCGGGCCGGCCGCCCTGGGTATAGTCCTGGCTGGAGAAGCTGGGCGCGCCGTATTCGTGCTGCCGCATGGCCGGGCTCACGCCGGTGTAGTAGCGATCCTGCCAGGCGCGCTCAGCGCCGCGCGGCGAGTAGTCGGGCCCGGCGTCTCGATAATCGAATGTCCGGCCCCGGCGGCTGAGCTCGGCGGCTTCCTGTTCCCAGAACCGGTCTTCGCGTCCGCGGTCGCCGGCCTCCTGCTTGCGGCGCCAATCCCCGTACCGCTGCTCGCGCTCGCGGTCGTCCATCCACTTGTCGGCCATGGGAAGATCCTCCGTTTTCTGGTCTCGAGGGCGCTTGGCCCTTGAGCGGAGAACGGGGCGCGCGGACGGCGGTTCCGGCTCAGAGGGGGATGTTGTCGTGCTTCTTCCAGGGGTTGGTGAGTTCCTTGCCCTCTAGGTTCTTCAACGCCCGGACGATCCGCCGGCGCGTCCCGTGCGGCATGATCACGTCGTCGATATAGCCCCGTGAGGCCGCGACGAAGGGATTGGCGAAGCGGGTCTTGTACTCGGCCTCGCGGGTGGCGATGGCCTCGGGGTCGCCGATCTCGGAGCGGAAGATGATCTCCACCGCGCCCTTCGACCCCATCACCGCGATCTCGGCCGTGGGCCAGGCGTAGTTTATGTCGCCACGCAGGTGCTTGGAGCTCATCACGTCATAGGCCCCGCCGTAGGCCTTGCGGGTGATCAGGGTGATCTTCGGCACGGTGGCCTCGGCGAAGGCGAACAGGAGCTTGGCGCCGTGGCGGATCAGACCGCCCTGCTCCTGCTTGGTGCCCGGCATGAAACCCGGCACATCGACGAACGTGATCAGCGGAATGTCGAACGCGTCGCAGAAGCGGACGAAGCGGGCGGCCTTGCGGCTGGAATCGATGTCCAGCACGCCGGCCAGCACCTGCGGCTGGTTGGCGACGATGCCCACCGGCTGGCCGTCCATTCGCGCGAAGCCGACGACGATGTTCTTGGCGAAGTCCGGGCTGATCTCGAAGAAATCGGCCTCGTCGACAACTTTCGTGATCAACTCCTTGATATCGTAAGGCTTGTTCGGGTTGGCTGGAACGAGCGTGTCGAGGCTGGGCTCGTCGCGGGCCGGGTCGTCGAAGCTCTCGCGCACCGGCGGCTTGTCGCGGTTCGACAGGGGCAGGAAGTCGATCAGCCGGCGGACCTGGGTTAAGGCTTCCAGGTCGTTCTCGTAGGCCCCGTCCGCGACCCCCGACTTCATGGCGTGGATGCGATAGCCGCCGAGATCCTCGTGGCTGACGTCCTCGTGGGTGACGGTCTTCACCACCTCCGGGCCGGTCACGTACATGTAGCTCGTGTCCTTCACCATGAAGATGAAGTCGGTGATCGCCGGGGAATAGACGTCGCCGCCGGCGCAGGGGCCCATGATCACGCTGATCTGCGGGATCACGCCCGACGCCAGGGTGTTCTCCAGGAAGATGTCGGCATATCCGGCCAGGCTCTCGACGCCCTCCTGGATACGCGCGCCGCCGGCGTCGAACAGGCCGATGATCGGCGCGCCCATCTTCATCGCCTGGCGCTGGACCTTGATGATTTTCTGGGCGTGCGCGCCCGAAAGAGACCCCCCGAACACCGTGAAATCCTTGGAGAACACGAAGACCAGCCGGCCGTTGATATGGCCCCAGCCGGTGATCACGCCGTCGCCGGGGATCTTCTGGTCGGCCATGCCGAAATCGGTGGCCCGGTGTTCGACGAACATGTCGAACTCCTCGAAGGAGCCTTCGTCCAGCAGGAGGTCGACGCGTTCGCGCGCGGTCAGCTTGCCCTTGGCGTGCTGGCTGGCGATTCGCCGTTCGCCGCCGCCAAGCCGCGCCTCGGCGCGACGCTTCTCGAGCTCTTCAAGGATCTGCTTCACGAACGGATCGCCCTTCTCTGCACGGAGGAAGGCCTATCGACGGACGGCGCAGGTGGCAAGTCGCGCAAGGCGACGCTAGGCGGTCACTTCCGCGACTTTCGGTTCTGCACAGTCGCGAAGCTGGTCGCGCGCCACGGTCAGCATCCGGGCGGCGAGCGGTTCCGGTTGCGGCATGCGGGCCATCAGGCGGTCGATGGCGTGCATGGACTGGTCCCGCACCAGGGGCGCGGCGCCGTGGGCCAGATGTTCCTGGGCCTCGATCAGGGCGGACATGGCGGCCGGCGCGAAGGCCACGGCCGCGGCGGAGTGCTGCGGCCGGCCGGGCCCGGTGCGGAACTCTATCGTCACCGGCTGCGCCTGGGCGGCAGGGCTCACCGCGGGCTCAAGCGCCCTGAGCATCTGGACGCTGAGGGGGGCGATCGTCGCGCTCACCGGCAGGCTCCTCGGTCCGTTTCGGCACAATCGCCGCGGATCCGGAACAACACCTGCAGAAGTCGGACCAGCCCCGTCAGGAACCGCCGGATCTATTTTACGGCGACGGCGCCCTTGCTGCCGCACTTGGCGAACTTGCCCGCCGCGTCCTTGCAGACGGCGGCCTTGGTCGGGCACTTCATGAAGCGGCCGGCGGGGTCCTTGCAGACCGTCGCGGCCACCGGACAGGCGGTGAACTTGCCTTTCGCGTCCTTGCAGGTCTTGGCCGAAGCGTCCCCGGCGGCGCCCGCGGAGAGGGCGAGGGCGAAGGCGGCGATCAGGGCGAATGAGCGAGTCATAGGCAGTCCTCCGAGGCATTCACAACAGCAGGCTGTTCACGGCGCGGCTCCCGTCGCAAGTCCTTTGAACCATCGATCGAGCATCACCGCCTCGCCGCGCAGGCGCTCGGTGCGCTGGGCCGCCTCGTCGTCCACGCCCCACTGCTCCTCCTGCCAGGTCTCATCGACGCGCGAGAGTTCGTAGGCCTGCTCTCCCGTCAGCCAGCCGCGCTGCAGGGCGATGGCCAGGATCGCCGAGCCGAACAGCGAGGCCCCGAAGGCCAGGCCGGTCAGGGCGAAATCGTCGAGCGACAGCGCGATGGCCTTGACCTCGGCCAGGGTCTCCTCCGGCTGCGCCTGGTGGACGACGCCGGCGGCCCGCACGAACGACAGACGCGCCTCCGTCTCGGCGCGGCGCAGCAGCGGCTCCCAGTGGCGGGTCTGGCGTTCGACCAGGCCCGCGGGCTGTTCGGCGAAGTAGCAGAGCAGGTCCGAGGCCGCGTATCCCGCCACGCCGTCGGCGGTCGCATCGCGCGCCTGCGCCACCGCCTCCAGCGCCGTGTTGGCCAGCCGGGTGGCGTGCATGGTCGCAAGCTCGATCGTCTCGCCCTGCCCCGCCCACTCCTCGCAGACCTGATCGGCGAGCGCGCGGGTGGACAGCACCAGCTTCGTCCCCTTGGGCGCGCGCATGGACCGCCCATCCAGCAGGACCGTGAACGCGCCGTCGATCTGCGCCACCTCGGCGGTCTTGTAGAACCGCCTGGGCTTGGCGGACGGCTCGTGGAATCCTCGTCGCAAGTCTCTGCTCCCGGCGTCGCGACGCCCCGCTGTCGCCTCAGTTCGGATGTGCAATGGCGACAGGGACAGAAACGCGCAAGGAGGCGTTCGCGTGACGCTTGCCGACCAGGACCTGAAAGCGGCCATCGCGGTCACCCGTTTCGGCCTGGGCGCCCGGCCCGGCGAGATCGCCACGGCCCGGCCCGACCCGCAAGGGTTCCTGCTGGCCCAGATCCGCCGCGAGGGCGCCGATGCGGCGCCGTCCAACGGCGAGACGAGCGCCCAGCGGATCGCCGCCTTGCGCGAATTCCAGCAGGAGCGCCGCGCCGAACGCGCCGAAAAGACTGCCGACGGCCAGGCTGGGGAAACGCCCGATCCGGTGAAGATGGCGCAGAACCTGCTGCGCAAGGACACCGGCGCCGACTTCACGGCCCGCGTCACCCTGGCCGCCGCCACGGTCGCCAGCTTCCGCGAGCGCTGGGCGTTGTTCTGGGCCAACCATTTCACCGTCTCGGCGACCAAGCTCGCCACCGCCACCGTGGTCGGGCCGTTCGAAGCGGAGGCGATCCGCCCCAATGTCTTCGGCCGCTTCGCCGATCTCCTGGCCGCGGCCGAGAGCCACCCGGCGATGCTGCTCTACCTGGACCAGGCCCAGTCGATCGGGCCGAACTCCCAGGCCGCCGAATTCCTGCAGCGCGGCCGCCCTGGATCGGGCGCGCAGCCCGTGGCGCGGCGCGCCTTCGGGCTGAACGAGAACCTCGCCCGGGAAATCCTCGAACTGCACACGGTGGGCGTGGACGGCGGCTACAGCCAGACCGACGTCACCGAGTTCGCCCGCGCCATGACCGGCGTCTCCATCGGCGGCTTGCGCGACCAGGGCCAGGCCTTCGGCGCGCCGGTGTTCCGGGCGGTCGCCCACGAGCCCGGGGCGCGGACCATCATGGGCGTGCGCTACGCGGAGGGCGGCCGCGAGCAGAGCGGCGCCATCCTGGCCGACCTCGCCCGCAAGCCTGAAACCGCCCGCTTCGTCTGCGGGAAGATCGCGCGCCATTTCGTGGCGGACGACCCGCCGCCGGCCCTCGTCGAGCGACTGACAAAGGCCTGGGCCTCGTCGAACGGCGACCTCGGACGCGTCGCGCAGGCCCTCGTCTCGGCGCCGGAAGCGTGGGAAACGCCACAGGAGAAATTCAAGACGCCCTACGAGTTCATCGTCTCCAGCTACCGCGCCGCCGGCGTGCGGCCGAGCGGGTTCCAGAAGCTCGCGCCGATTCTGATCGCGCTCGGCCAAAAGCCGTTCAGCGCACCCTCCCCCAAGGGTTGGCCGGACGACGCGGCGTCCTGGGCCGCGCCCGACGCCATCGTAAAGCGCATGCAATACGCCCAGGCCTTCACCGCCGTCGCCACCCTCGACCGCGATCCCAAGGACCTGGCCCAGGACGCCCTGGGCGCCCGCCTGTCGCCCGATACCGCCAAGGCCGTGGCGCGCGCGGAATCGCGGCCCGAGGGCTTCGCCCTGCTGCTGATGAGCCCGGAGTTCCAGCGCCGATGAACGTTCATGTCCCCACCCGCCGCGGCCTGCTCGCCACCGCCGCCGGCTTCGGCCTCTCCCTGCAGGTCGTGGCCGTTCCCGCCATGGCGGCCGACCCGGATCTGGCGAGGCGCAAGGTGATCGTCGTGATCTGCCGGGGCGGCATGGATGGCCTGGCGGTCGCCCCGCCGATCGGCGATCCGGACTACCGGGCGCTGCGTGGGATCCTGGCGCTGAATGACGCGGCCCTGCCGCTGGACGCGACATTCGGCCTGCACCCGTCGCTGGCCGCCACCCACGCCCTGGCCAAGGCCGGCGAGGCGCGTATCGCCCCGGCCATCGCCACGCCCGACCGCGCCCGCTCGCACTTCGAGGCGCAGGACGTGCTGGAGACCGGCGCGGGGGGCGTCTATGGCGCGACCTCGGGCTGGCTGAACCGCGCGGTGGACGCGCTCTCGGCGCACCGCAAGGTCGAGGCGCTGTCGGTGGGCGCCACCGCACCCCTGATCCTGCGCGGCAAGGCCCAGGCGGCTTCCTGGTCTCCCGGCCGCGCGGTGGACGCCCAGGCCCGCCTGCCGGGACTGCTTCAGGACCTCTACCGCAACGATCCCCTGCTGGGCCCTGCGCTCGCCCGGGGCCTGGCCACGGAGACCCTGGCCCAGTCGGCGATGGCCGCCATGGGGCCGGAGGCGCCGAACATGACCGCCGCCCCGCCACAGCCGGGCGCGACGCCCCAGGCGCGCCAGCAGCAGGGCCGCGAGGCCGCCCGCGAGCTCGGCCGGACACTGGCGGGCTTCATGCGCGAACCGGCCGGACCCCAGGTGGCCGCCCTGTCCCTCGACAGCTTCGACACCCACGCCAACCAGGGCGCGGCCCAAGGGCAGCTCGCCGTGCGGCTCAGCTATCTGGATGGCGTGCTGGACGGTATCCACACGGGCCTGGGGCCGGAGTGGAAGAACACCGTGGTGCTGGTCGCCACCGAGTTCGGCCGCACGGCGCGGGTGAACGGCACCGGCGGCACCGACCATGGCACGGCCTCGACAGCGCTGCTTCTCGGCGGCGCGCTGAAGCCCGGCGGGATCATCGGCGACTGGCCTGGCCTGAAGGCGCAGGCCTTGTTCGAAGGCCGCGATGTCGCCCCCACGCTGGACATGCGGGGCCTCTTCAAGGGCGTGCTGGCCGACCACATGGGCCTCGACCGGACGGTGCTGGAAACCGTGGTGTTCCCGGGCAGCGCCGCGGCCAGGCCGGTCGCGGCCCTGGTCTAGTTCCCCAAGGCCCGCTCCGGCGCCCCGCCGTGTTCCGGCGGCTTGGGCTCCGGCGCGAACGGCTGGAGGAACTGGCCCAGCACCGTCTTGGCGACCGGCGTCCCCGTCCCATAGGCCTCGGGCCACGCCCTTGGCAGGTGGAAGGTGCCGAAGACCCGGTCCATGACCGGCAGCATCGACGAATAGTTGTGGTCCTTATGGTCCTCCAGCGTGTGATGCCAGTGGTGGAAGGCGGGCGAGGCGATGACCTCCTCAAGGGGCCCGAAGCGCCACCGGACGTTCGCGTGGATCACATAGCTCCACATCGAACCCACGAAGATGACGAGGCCAGGGATGAGCGTGGGATGAGCGCCCGCCGTTGAGGTGAGGCCGGTCGCATAGAGCAGCACCAGGCCGCAAAGGCGGCTGAAGACGACGTCCACGGGATGGGCCCGGGCGTTGACCAGGAACGAGATGTGGGTGGCGCTGTGGTGCACGGCGTGGAAGCGCCAGAGCCACCGCCATTCGTGGCTCCATCGATGGCCCCAATAGAAGCCGACCTCGCCGACCACCATGGCCGCGACCATCTTCGCCCATGTCGGAAGGCCGGCCGAGGCGCCGGTGACGGCGGTCGGAAGGATGCTGTGGACGCCCCAGGCGATCAGCGCCGACGGCGGGACCAGCAGCAAGGCGGTGGTGAAGCCGTTGACGAAGTACCAGCCGAAATTGACCGCCCAGCCCTTGTAGAAGAGCTTCTCGCGGCGCACCGCGAAGAAGTGTTCCAGCGGCGCGAAGACGGCGACGATCAGCACCAGCAGCAAACAGGTGCGGACCGCCTGAATGAGGTAGGCGAACGCGTGTTGGTGAGCGGCGAAGAACTCGTTCATCCGACTATTTCAACGCCACGCGGAACACTGTCGAGCCCTCAACGCAACGGGCCGGAGCAGGCTTTGCCTGGTCCGGCCCACCCCAGGTCCGGGGCTGTACCCGTGACTAGAGCGCGTCAGGGTGAAGTGGATACCGGTTCACCCGTCCGACGCGCTCTAAACTTTTGAAGATAGACCCTTTTCATCCCGTTCAAGTGATTCCACTTGAACTGGAAAGGGTCTAGACGGCGAGGGCGTTGCGACGCAGGCGGGCCGCCACGCCGACGCCGGCGAAGCCGAGCAGCATGATCGCCCAGGTCGCGGGCTCAGGCACGCCGCCCGTCAGCGAGACGTCGCTCACCAGGGCGAACGGCGGCGCCTGCGGGCTGGCCAACGAGGAGAACGACAGGACTTCCGACGTCGCCGTGGCGATGATGTCGAAGTTGGCGGTCCCCCAACCGCTGAAGCCGTGGTTCCCCAACGCGAAGTCCGAGGACGTCGCGGAGAATCCACCAAGGGACACCGACAGGTTCTGGGTGGTCGGGCCATCGAAGGCGTACTGCTGGGAAAAGGCGTAGTTGAACGACAGGTGGTAGCTCTGACCGACCGTCAGGCCACCGACCGTCTGGCTGATCGGGCCGGCGTGGAAGGCGCCGTCGATCGCGACGAAATTGCCCGGACCGCCGTTGGCGCCGTTCCAGCCGTTCACGCCGCCGTTGCCCTGGGTCCAAAGGGACAGGCCGCCATATTGGCCGCCAACCGTCGTGTTGCCGTTGTCGAACACGAAATTGTAGCTGCCGTCCGGCGCCGCCGACGACCAGCCCACGGCAGTGGTGTTGAAACCCAGTTGACCCAGCCCATTGGTCAGGTTGGTGAAGTCTCCGTTGGTGACGAATTCGGTCGCCTGGGCGGATGCGCCGACCGACAAGGCCAGCGCCACAGCGACTGCAGCAATGAGCTTCTTCATTTTCCTGAGTTCCCCGTCTCAAGCCCCGCGGCGCCGTTGCATGCGGGGGCCTTTGGACCATCAGGCGTTAACCATGTTCCGGAAGCCTCACCACGCGATTCTCCCGTGAGGGGAATTTCGCCGAGCTGGAGGCCTATCGGCGCCTGTGGAACGGTTCGGCGTCCGCCTCGTGCTGTTCGAACCCGAAGCGGGCGAAGCCCTCGCGCATCTCGGGGCTCAGGGGCGCCTCCAGGACCAGCTGGCCGCGCGTGGGGTGCGGGATGACCAGTCGCCGCGCGTGAAGTTGCAGCTTCAGGCCCTGGGAAAGCTCGTCGGAGGCGTCGGTGGCGTATTTGGGATCGCCCAGGATCGGGTGGCCCATGGCCAGCATGTGGGCGCGCAGCTGGTGGGTGCGTCCGGTGTGCGGCCGAAGCGCCATCCAGGCCGCCCGCGCGCCGGCCCGGGAGACGGTCACGAATTCGGTCTCGGCGGCTTCGGCGTTCGGATCGTCGCGTTCGGCCGGCATGACCATTTCTCGGTCGCCGACGCCCTTCTTCACCAGCGGCAGCTCCAGCACCCCCTCGCCCGGCTTGGGAAACCCCCAGACCAGCGCCCAGTAGGTCTTCTGGGCCTTGCGCCGGGCGAAGGCGCCGGCGAGCTTGGCGGCCGCGCCAGGGGTCTTGCCCAGCACCAGGACGCCGGACGTGTCGCGGTCGAGCCGGTGCACCAGCCTGGGCCGCTCCAGCCCTTCGCCCCAGGCCGAGAGCAGGCGGTCGATGTGCTTCGAAGTCTTGGTGCCCCCCTGGACGGCCAGGCCCGAGGGCTTGTTCAGCGCCAGCACCTCGTCGTCCTCGTAGAGCACCAGGGAGCGGGCATAGGCGATCTCGCGCGGGTCCAGCGCGTTCTTGTCGCGCGGCGGCGGCGCCTCTGGCAGCGGCGGCACGCGGATCTGAGCGCCGGCGGCCAGCCGGGTCTCAGGCTTGGCGCGCGCCCCGTCGACGCGGATCTGGCCGGAACGCGTGAGCTTCTGGAGCTGGATATGGTTGAGATGCGGCCAACGGCGCTTGAACCAGCGATCCAGGCGCACGCCGTCCTCGCCGGTGTCCACATAGAGGGTGCGGACTTCCCTCATGCCAACAGGCGGCGCGTCAGCAGGAGGCCCGCGAACAGCGCGGCGATGGACAGCGCCACCGAGGCCAGGCTGTAGGCCGCGGCCTGACCGATGGCCTTGCGCTCGATCATCAGAGCGGTCTCCAGCGAAAAGGAGGAGAAGGTCGTGAAGCCGCCCAGCACGCCCACGCCCAGCAGCAGGCGCCAGCGTTCCTGGTCGGCCCCGCCGCGCCACGCCAGGACGCCCACGAGCACGCCCATCAGCAGGCCGCCGATCAGGTTCGCGCCGAATGTCCCATAGGGCCAGGCCGAGCCCAGGCGCTTCAGCGCCTGGACCCCCAGCAGGTAGCGGGCGATCGCGCCCGCGGCGCCGCCCAGCGCCACTAAAAGGAGATTCAGCATCCGTCCCTTATGCGACGGGGCGGAGACCGGCGCTAGGTGCGGGCCCCGCCGATGGATTGGCGCACGCCGCGCGCGTCATAGACGTCGCCATCCGGGGGCCTTGGCCCCTTGCCCATCAACACCTCGATGGACGCCACTGCGGAGGGGCCGCCCCCCAGGTTGAAGGAGGTGCCGACGCCCACGCTGGCCCCGCTGCGCCAGCCGTAGTCTCCGCCGCCGACCCCGATGCTCATCCGGGGACTGCGGTCCGGACCGGCCTGGACGCCGCGCTCGGTGATCCGGAACCAGTCGTAACCGTCGGCCAGGGCCAGCTCGGCCGCCCGCAGCAGGGCGTAGTCGTTGACCTGGGCGATCGGCGCGCCGGGACCGCCCCGGAAGGTGATGCGGTAGCGGCCAGGCTCGATCCGGTATTCCGAATAGCCAACGGCCTGCGGGCCGGCGGCCGGCTGGTAGAGCGTGGGCGCCGTGGCGCAGGCGGAAAGCGCCAGCGTGGCGGCGATGAGGGGGGCGGTGAGCTGTTTCATGGTCCGGGAGTCCGACGGAAACACGTTTCGGTTCCGTAACTTCAAGGGGCAAACGGGCTGAATGAGGGCGGCGTTCCGCGCCTCCGGCGACAATCGCCGATCGAAGGTGCAATCTGGACGCGGGGGCAAGGGTGCGATGCCGGCGAAGGGGACCACGGCGAAGGCTGCGACGGCGCGCTGGATCTGTCCATCGTGCGGCAAGGGCGTCGCCACCGCGTTCTGTCCGCGCTGCGGGGAAAAGCCCCCCGCGCGCCTCACCTTGCGCCACCTGGCCAGCCAGGTCGCCGCCGCGTTCTCCAGCCTCGACACCAAGGTCGCCAGGACCTTCCGCACGCTGGTCACCCAGCCTGGCGCGCTCACCGTGGCGTTCGTGGAGGGACGCCGCAAGCCCTACCTCGGGCCGTTCCAGGTCTTCCTCTCGGCCAACGCCGTGTTCTTCGCCGTTCAGTCGGTATCGAAGGTCCGCATCTTCTCGACAACCCTGCACGCCCACCTCACCGAGCAGGATTGGGCGTCCGGCGCACAGACGCTGCTGACCCGCCATCTCGCGGCGCGCCACGTCACCTATGCGCAGTACCAGCCGCTGTTCGACCAGGCGGCGACGCTGAACGCCAAGACCCTGATCATCCTGATGGTCCTGGTGTTCGCCGGCGTCCTGCCGCTGGTGTTCCTGGGCAACCGCAGACCGTTAGCCGCCCACGTGGTGTTCAGCCTCCACTTCTATGCCTTCGTGCTGCTGCTGTTCTGCGTGGCCCTGGGGGCCTCGGCGCTGGACACCGCGGCCGGCGGCGGCGGGCTCACGACGGGCCTGATGGACATCGTGCTTTCGCTCTTCAACATCGCGGTCTGCGCCGTCTACCTGTTCCTCGCGGTCGGCCGGGTCTATGGCGAGCGTGGCGCGTGGCGGATCGCCAAGGTCGCGGGCCTTCTGGCCGTCGTCGCGGCCATGGTGCCGGGCTATCGCTTCGCCATCCTGCTGATCACCCTCGCCACCACTTAGCCGTCCAGCCGCAACGCCGCCGACAGCCCCGCCATGTCCGCCGGAACCGGCGCCGTGATCCGCTTCTCGCCGCCGGAGGGATGCGGGAAGATAAGCGCCTGGGCGTGCAGCATCAGCCGGGGCACGGGGTGGCCGCCGACCACCAGGGCGCCGCCGTACCGCGCGTCGCCGGCGATCGGGCGGCCGAGGTGGGCCAGGTGCACGCGCAGCTGGTGCATGCGGCCGGTCTCCGGATCGAGTTCCAGCAGCGCCGCGCCGGGCGCCTGGGCCAGAGTCCGGTAGCGGCTGCGGGCGGCCTCCGCGTCCGGGTGGTCGGGCGGGCAGACGCGCATATAGGCCTCGCGCCCCTGTTCGTCGCGGCGCAGGGGCTCGGCGATCGTCCCCTTCGGCGGATCGGGCGGGCCGGGCGTGACGATGGCCCGGTAGGTCTTGGCGAAACGCCGCCCCATCATCGCCTTGCCGAGGAAGCCCGCGGCGGGCTTGGTCCTGGCCGTCAGGATCACGCCGGAGGTGTCGCGGTCGAGCCGATGGATCAGCCGCGGCCTGGCCTTGCCGGGCTTGGCGAAGGCCCACAGCAATTCGTCCAGGGTGTGGACCTGGCCCCGCCCGCCCTGGCTCGAGAGCCCGGCCGGCTTGTTGAGCGCCAGGATGTCGGCGTCCTCGTAGATCACCAGCGACCGGACGAACTGGACCTCGTCGCGGGAAAGCTTGATGGGGCTGAGCGGCTTCACCCGCCCCCTCTACCCAAGAACGCCTAGCGGAGCACGCCCCGCATCGCCATCCGCCGCGCGTACCAGAGGAAGAACAGGCAGCCGGCCAGGATCACCAGCTCCATGACCGTGCCGCTCTGGCCCATGGTCTTGCCCCCGCCGGAGAGCGCGTAGGTGTAGACCAGGCTCATCAGGAACCCGGCCAGCGAGGCCCAGAAGGCCCAGACCGCGTAGCGCGAGCGCGCGAGCAGCAGGACGGAGCCCAGGACCGCGCCCCAGACCCCGATGGCCCAGACCGCTACCATCCAGGCGGGGTAACCATGCATGTGGGCGATCTGCGCCTCGGTCATGTGTATCTGATGATAGTAGGCGTCGCCGTGGAACTGGCTCATGGTGTAGTCGTAGGCGCCGTAGCTGTTCCAGAGCAGGCTGGCGACGGCGATCAGCCAGAAATGCCAGGGCGCGCCGGCGCGCGGCGTATCGGTTGGCGTGGACATGGTTCCCTCCCTCAACCTGACGCCAAGCCTAGGTCCGGACGGGCCGCGGAACAACGCTCTCGATTATACGCCCCGCTCGCGGCGCAGGGCCGCCCAGCGGTCGAGCCGTTCCTTGATGCGAGCCTCCGACCCTTCGCCCTTCGGCTGGTAGAAGGTCCGGCGCTCCATGCCGTCCGGGAAGTAGTCCTGTCCCGAGAACCCCTCGGCGGCGTCGTGGTCGTAGGCGTAGCCCTTGCCGTAGCCCAGGTCCTTCATCAGCTTGGTGGGGGCGTTGCGGATGTGGGCCGGCGGCATCAGGGAGCCGGTCTCCCGGGCGGCCTTCATGGCCGCGCCGTAGGCCTTGTAGACGGCGTTGGACTTGGGCGCGGCGGCCAGGTGTACGGTGAGCTGGGCGAGCGCGATCTCGCCCTCCGGCGAGCCCAGGAAGTCGTAGGTGTCCTTGGCCGCGTTGGCGAGCACCAGCGACATGGGGTCGGCCTCGCCGATGTCCTCGGCCGCCGCCCGGATCAGCCGGCGCGCGATGAACAGCGGATCTTCACCGCCCGTCAGCATCCGCGCCAGCCAGTAGAGGGCGGCGTCCGGGTCGGAGCCGCGGATCGACTTATGCAGGGCGGAGATGAGGTTGTAGTGCTCCTCGCGGTCCTTGTCGTAGGCCGGGCTGCGCTTCTGAAGAACCTGGCCCAAGGCCTTGGTATCCAAGGGTTTCGCCGAGCCGATGTTGAACAGTGTCTCGGCCAGGGTCAGCAGGTAGCGGCCGTCGCCGTCGGCCAGGGCGACCAGGGCCTGGCGCGCTTCGGGCTCCAACGGCAGCGGACGGCCCTCGAAGGCCTCGGCCTTGTCGAGCAGGCCCTGCAAGGCCTCGTCGTCCAGGCGCTTCAGCACGAAGACCTGGCTGCGGGAGAGCAGCGCCCCGTTCAGCTCGAACGAAGGATTCTCGGTGGTCGCGCCCACCAGGGTGACGATCCCCTCCTCCACGAACGGAAGGAAACCGTCCTGCTGGGCGCGGTTGAAGCGGTGGATTTCATCGACGAACAGCAGGGTCGACTGACCGGCCAGGCGTCGCACGCGGGCCTGCTCGAAGGCCTTCTTCAGGTCGGCGACGCCGGAGAACACCGCCGACAGCTGTTGGAATTCATAGCCGGCTTCCTTGGCCAGCAGGCGCGCGATGGTGGTCTTGCCGGTGCCGGGCGGGCCCCAGAGGATCATCGAGGCCAGGCGCTTGGCCTCCGCCATGCGGCGTATGGGTCCCTCCGGGCCCAACAGGTGATCCTGGCCCACGACCTCGTCCAGCCTCTGCGGGCGCAGGCGGTCGGCCAGCGGGGACGGCGCCTGTGGTGTCAGTCCGGCAGCTTCGAACAGATCGGCCATGCCACGGTCTACCAGCCCAGCCCGCCGCCTGCGAGCCGGAGCGGCTTCAGCTGCGGAAAGTAGCGGTGATCTGCTGGCCGCCCCGCTCGATGGTCACCTGCCAGGTCGACGAGCCCTCGCCCACGGCGCCCGACAGGTCGCGGACCGTCTCGATCCGGCGGCCGTTGACGTTGCGGATGAAATCGCCGGGCCGAAGGCCGACTCGCTGGGCCGCGCCGTCGCTGATCTTGGTCACCAGCACGCCGGCCACCCCGAACGGATCGACCCCCAGTTCCTCGGCCACCGCCGGCGACAGGTTGACCACGGTGGCGCCCTCGAACGGATTGCGGCCGACGATCACCTTCTCGTCGCGGGCCGGCAGAGCGGGCGCGGCTTCGGCGTGCAGGGTCAACTGCTGTTCGCCGCCGGTCCGGTGGACGCCGAGCCTCATGGTGTCGCCGGGCCTATGCGTGGCGATGGCGTAGTTCAGCGCCGCGGCGTCGACCACGGGGCTGCCCTCCACCGAGGTCACGAGGTCGCCCTGTTTGAGGCCGGCGCGCTCCGCCGCGCCGCCTGGCCACACCTGGGCCACCAAGGCGCCGACGGGTCTGGCCAGGCCCAGGCTCTGGGCGATCTCCGGGGTCACGCTCTGCAGCCGGGCGCCCAGCCAGGGCCGCACCACCGAATGCCCCCCGCCCAGGGCCGCTTCCAGCACGCGCCGCACCACGGGGCCGGGCACCGCAAAGCCCACGCCCGAGGACGTGCCCGAACGCGACAGGATGAAGCTGTTCACCCCGATCAGCTCGCCGTCCATGTCGACCAGCGCCCCACCCGAGTTGCCGGGGTTGATCGCGGCGTCCGTCTGGATGTAGGCGCCGGCGTCGCCGTTGGGGTCGGCCGTGCGGTTGAGCGCCGAGATGATGCCGTTGGTCACCGTCTGGCCGACGCCAAAGGGGTCTCCGATGGCCAGCACCAGGTCGCCCACCTGGGTATCGGCCCCGTCGTCGATGGCTAGCACCGGCAGCTTCTCGCCGGGCGGCAGGTCGATCTTCAGCACCGCCAGGTCCGTGCGGGCGTCGGCCAGCAGGATGCGGGCCGGAAACTCGCGCCGGTCGGCCAGCGCCACGGTGATCTCCTGGCCGCCCTGGACCACGTGGTTGTTGGTGACGATGACGCCGTCGGGGCGGAGGATAACCCCCGAGCCCAGCGAGCCTTCGATGCGGTTGCGCGGCGCGCCCAGGCCGAACAGCTCCCAGAAAGGATCGGCCTGCTGGCGGACCATGCGCTTGGACGAGATGTTGACCACGGCCGGCGCGGCGCGCCTCACCACGGGGGCGAAGGACTGCTTCATGCCGAGCGCGCTGGTCGGCGCGGCCCGGACGCCTTGCGCGGGCAGCGGTTGGGCCTGGCCCCGGAGCGCCGGGGAACTGGCCGCGAAGAGCGCGAGGGCGGGGATCAGGACGCGGTGGGCGCGCATGGAGTCTCCGGCGGGAAGGATGGGACCGACACCTGGCCGAGTTTTCCGGCGCAATGATGGCGGCGTCCAGCGCTCTATTCGGCGGGGGCGGCGGACGCCTCGCCCGGTTTCGGCGCGCCTAGCGCCAGGGCCAGCCCCAGCGCCATGAGCCCGGCGGCCAGATAGAACGGCGCGCCGACCGGCGCCCAGGCCTTCCACGGGCCGATGGCGCGGGCGAAGACCTCGGTGAAGAGGATCGGGCCGATCAGGCTGGCGATGGCCATCAGGCCCATGTTGGCGCCCTGCAGCCGGCCCTGCTCGCTGCCCGAGACGGCGCGCGACATCAGGCCCTGCACGCCGGGCCCGATCAGCCCCATCAACGCGTTGGGCACGATGAAGGCCAGGAACACCCAGCCATTGGACGTGACCGCATAGATCGAGAATCCCACGGCCGCCGACGCCAATCCCGTCGCCAGCGCGCCCCGCTCGCCGTAGCGGGCGACGAATTTTTGCACCACCAGGGCTTGGACCAGGATCGAACCCACGCCCACCAGCGCCAGGGCGACCCCGTTCATCGCCGACGACCAGCCGTAGCGGTAGGTCGTGTAGGGGATCCAGGTGGACTGCAGGACCTGGTGGGCCAGGTAGTAGAGGAAGCTGACCCCGGCCAGGCTCATCAGCACCGGATTGGACCGATAGAGATCGAAGGAGCCCACGGGATTGGCCAGCCTGAGGCTGAACTTCGAACGCAGCGCCTTGGGCAGCGATTCCGGCAGGACGAAGAGGCCGTAGAGCGCATTCAAGAGGCACAGGCCGGCCGCGCCCCAGAACGGCAGGCGCGGATCGACGACGCCCAGCAGGCCGCCGATCAGCGGTCCCACGACGAAGCCGATCCCGAAGGCCACGCCCAGGAACCCGAAGCGCGCGGCGCGCAGCTCCGGCGGGGTGATGTCGGCCACGTAGGCGCTGGCCGTGGAATAGGTGGCCGCGGTCACGCCCGAGATCATCCGGCCCACGAACAGCCAGGCGAGATTGGGGGAAAGCGCCATGAACACATAGTCGAGGCCAAGGCCCACCAGCGAAAGCAGCAGCACCGGCCGGCGACCGAAGTGGTCCGACAGCGCCCCCAGCACCGGCGACGCGAAGAACTGCGCCAGCGCCCAGGCCGCCGCGAACCAGCCAATCCAGCGCGCGGCGCTGGCGGGGTCGCCGCTGAAGTCCAGGATCAGGCGCGGCAGCACCGGCACGATGATTCCGAGCGCGATCATGTCGATGACCACGACCACGAAGACGAAGCTCAGGGCCGCCTTGTGGCGACCGGCTGTCGTCGGGTTTTCCAATTCGCCGCTCATCGCGCCTCCAGCGCCGGGACCATCAAACGAACGGGGAACTTGCGCAACACGGTCAGGCGCTGGGCCGGCGCGGCCGCCGACGCGCGGACACCGACTTGACGAGCGTCCGGGGCGCGGCGTCCAGGTTGATCGGCGGCGCCGCGCGGGCCAGGGCCTGGTCCATCAGGCGCCGGATGTCCGGATCCTCCAGCAGGGCCAGATCGGTCAGCACGATATGGCGCACCCTCGCCCCCTCGCCCTTCAGCCGCCCGGCGGGATCGTCGAGTTCGGCTCCACGAGCGAAGAACAGGCTGATCCAGCGCGGATAGGCGGCGATCGAGAACACCAGGCCGCTGGCCCGGTCATTGGCGCCATAGGCGAACACCAGCGCATTATAGTTGTCGTAGACCAGTTCCACCGCGCCTGGCAGGCGCCGCCGCATCGCCACCCGCGCAGCCCTGATCTTGGCGGCGACGTCGTCCGAAAACCTGGCGATGAAGCCCTCGATCTGGGTCTCGGCGTCCATTCCGGCAGGCTGCGGCATCCGCGGGCGCGCGGCAACGGCGCGCCCATACGAAAAACCCCGGAACCGAAGTTCCGGGGCTTTCTAAATCAGTGGCAAGGTTGAGGCTCAGCCTTCGCCGTAGCTCTCTTGCACAGGACCGGAGTCCTTGCCCTTTTCGGCCGGGTCGCGGTCGACGAACTCGATGACCGCCATGGCCGCGTTGTCGCCGTGGCGGAAGCCCGCCTTCAGCACGCGGATATAGCCGCCGTTACGCTCTTGATAGCGCGGGCCGAGAACGGCGAAGAGCTTGCCGACCTGGGCCACGTCGCGCACCGCGCTGATCGCCTGGCGGCGCGCATGCAGGTCGCCGCGCTTGCCCAGCGTCACCAGCTTCTCGACGAAGGGCCGAAGCTCCTTGGCCTTGGGAAGCGTGGTCACGATCTGCTCGTGCTTGATCAGGCTGGCGGCCATGTTGGCGAACATCGCCGTGCGGTGCGCGCTGGTGCGGCCCAGTTTGCGGTGGGATCTGCCGTGGTTCATCTCATATCTCCTGGGCGCGAGCCCGCTGGACGGTCCCGGTCTGCGGGCGCGCGTCCGACCTGATCAAATCCCAGCCTGCTCCCGCCTGGGTCGTTGCGAAGCGCCGGGGCCCTCCGCCGCTGTTGCGGCTTCATCGGGCCCGGGCCGCCCTCCCTTTAGATCGAGGAGGGGCGGTCCCGGAGTCGGCGCAAAAGCGAACTACATCTGGTCTTCGAACTTCTTGGCCAGTTCCTCGATGTTTTCCGGCGGCCAATTGGGCACGTCCATGCCCAGGTGGAGCGCCATGCCCGCCAGCACTTCCTTGATCTCGTTCAGGGACTTGCGGCCGAAGTTCGGGGTGCGGAGCATCTCGGCTTCGGTCTTCTGGATCAGGTCGCCGATGTAGACGATGTTGTCGTTCTTCAGGCAGTTGGCCGAACGGACGGAGAGCTCGAGCTCGTCCACCTTCTTCAGCAGCGCCGGGTTGAACGGCAGTTCCGGCTTGGCCTCGCCTTCGACCTTCTTCTTCGGCTCTTCGAAGGTGATGAAGATCTGCAGCTGGTCCTGGAGGATGCGCGCGGCATAGGCCACCGCGTCCACCGGCGAGACGGCGCCGTTGGTTTCGACTTCCATGATCAGCTTGTCGTAGTCGAGGCTCTG
>CANJXI010000045.1 GCA_947478785.1 Caulobacteraceae bacterium | reverse complement strand
GCCTCGACGACGAGGAACTGGTCGACAGCTTCACCACCGAACCCCTCGACGCCCAGGTCGAACGCATCCGCAAGTCCATCGGCCTCGGCAGGCAAGCGCCGCCGCCCGAGCCAACCCCGGAAGCGGACCGCGTCCCCCCGCCCATCGACGATGAGTGCTGGCGAAGCTCCGCCTAAATATATCCGCTCTTCCCCGCGAAAGCGGGGACCCAGGCTTTTTTCGTTACCGAGCCTGGGCTGGCGAAGTCCTGCGACCCTGATCCCCCGAAACACAAAAACGCCTGGGTCCCCGCTTTCGCGGGGAAGAGCGGGGTTATGGGCGCGCCTACGTCATCCGGTCCCGCAGCATCTGCAGGGCCGACTGCACGGCGGCCATCTGCACGCCCACGCGGTCCTCCAGTTCGAAGAATTCCTGGCGGTGCAGCAGCCCGTGGTTGGTGCGCGCGGTGGCGATGTGCACCGTGCCCACGGGCTTCATGGGCGTGCCGCCGCCGGGGCCCGCGACCCCGGTGATGGCCACCGACACATGGGCGTTGGAGGCCTCCAGCGCGCCCTCGGCCATCATCCTGGCCACCGGCTCGGAGACTGCCCCCAGGTCGGCGATCAGGTCGCCGGGCACGCCCAGCAGCTCCTGCTTGGCGCGGTTCGAATAGGTGACGAAGCCGCGTTCGAAGACATCCGACGCGCCCGAGACCTGACAGATGGCGCCGGCCACCAGCCCGCCGGTGCAGCTCTCGGCCGTGACGATGCGCAGGGACCGTTCGCGGGCCTCATCGACCAGCAGGCGCGCCAGGGTCACGATCTCAAGCGAAAACATCTTGCGCCTCTTAACGGCCCATAAGCCTGCCGGGAGCCAGACCAGAGCATCGGTACCCATGCTTCTTCAAGGCGATTCGCTGCCATGACCACCGCCGCCGCCACGATACGATCGCGGACCGCCCCGCCGCCCGCGCTGTTCGCCGTCACCGTCTTCGCGAGCGCCGCCCTGGTCTTCCTGGTCGAACCGATGGTCGCCAAGCTGGTCCTGCCCAAGCTCGGCGGCAGCCCGTCGGTGTGGAACACCAGTCTGGCCTTCTTCCAGGCCGCCCTCCTGGCCGGCTACGCCTACGCCCACGTCCTGCAGCGCGCGCGTTCGGTGCGCGCCCAGGCCCTGATCCACGGCCTGGCCCTGGTCGTGGCCGCCGCGGCCCTGCCGCTCCGGGTCAACGAACTGTTCGGCGAGCCCTCCTCGGTCCACCCGAACCTCTGGCTGCTGGGCGTGCTCACGGTTTCAATCGGCGCGCCCTTCGCCGTGCTCTCGGCCACCGCGCCGCTGGTGCAAGCCTGGTACGCGCGCACCGTGGGCGCCGAACAGGGCAGGGAGCCCTACGCCCTCTACGCGGCGAGCAACCTCGGCAGCCTGCTCGCCCTCCTGGCCTATCCCCTGATCGTCGAGCCGTTGCTCACCGTGCGCTTGCAGACCTTCAGCTGGACCCTGGGCTACGCGGCCTTCGGCCTGCTGATGGCGGGCCTGGCCTTCGTGGTCGCCCGCGCCGTTGGCCAGACCGCCGCCGCGGCGCCCCAGGCGCCGGCCGCCGCCACCGCGCCCGCCTCCTGGAAGGACCGGCTAGTCTGGACGGCGCTGGCGGCCATTCCCTCCAGCCTGATGCTGGGCGTCACCACCCACATCACCACCGACGTCGCCTCGGCGCCCTTCCTCTGGGTGATCCCGCTGGCGCTCTACCTGGGCACCTTCATCATCGCCTTCCAGGACCGGCCGGCGATCTCGCCTGACCTGACGCTCACGCTGCAGGCCGCGGCCGTGGCCGCCTGCGCCGGCGTCCTGCCGTTCAGCACCACCAACTTCGCCGTCCAGCTGTTCGTCCACCTGGCAGCCTTCTTCCTCACCGCGCTGATGTGCCACCAGGCCCTGGTGGCGCGCCGGCCCGACCCCGCCCGGCTCACTGAGTTCTACCTGTGGATGTCGTTCGGCGGCGTGGTGGGCGGCGCCTTCAACGCCTTCGCGGCCCCGGTGATCTTCAACAACGTCTGGGAATATCCGCTGGTCCTGCTGCTGGCCTGCCTGGTCAGGCCGTGGGGCGCGCGCAAGGCCGAGCCCTTCGTCTGGGCCTGCCTGGCGCTCGGCCTGGCCGCCGGCGCCGCGATCCCCGCGATCAGCAGCTTCGCCCTGCCGCACGCGGCCACCACGCCGGTGCTGGGCGGCCTGACCGGGGTCGACCTGATGCTGATGGGGATCAAGCTCTGCCTGGGCGCGGCGGTGATCTGCGCCTTCATCGTGCGCGGGCGGGCGTGGGCCTATTTCGCGGTGATCGCCGCGGTTCTAGTGGGCGCCAACTTCGCCGCCGACAAGGTCAACACCACCAACATCTGGCGCAGCTTCTTCGGCGTCCTGAAGCAGTCGGAGCAGCTGTTCCCCGGCAGGCCCGGCATCCGCATGCTGGCGCACGGCACGACGCTGCACGGCGCCCAGTCGCTGGACCCGAAGTCGGCCTGCTACCCGCTGATCTATTACGCCCCGCCGACGCCGATCGGGCAGGTGTTCCAGGCCTTGGCCCACGAGAAGCCGGCGCTCCGGATCGGCGCGGTGGGTCTCGGGACCGGCGCGGTGTCGGCCTATGTCCGCCCCGCCGACCACCTGACCTTCTTCGAGATCGATCCGCTGGTGATCCGCATCTCCACCGACCCGGCCCACTTCAGCTACACCAGCAAATGCGCCAAGGGCCCGATCGACTTCGTGGTCGGCGACGCGCGCCTGACCGTCGCCAAACAGCCCGCCGAGGTCTTCGACGTTCTGCTGATCGACGCCTTTTCGTCGGACGCCGTCCCCGCCCACCTGCTGACGGTGGAGGCGATCAAGGGCTACCTGACCCACGTGAAGCCGGACGGCGTGCTGATCCTGCATCTGTCCAACCGCAACCTCGACCTGAATGGCCCGGCTCAGGCCGTGGCGCGGGCCGCGGGCGGGGTGGCGCTCATCCAGAAATACCGGCCGAGCAAGGCGGAAGCCGCGGCCTGGGCCTCGGCCGAAGACGCCGTGATCATCGGCCGCTCACCGGCGGGCCTGGCGCGCTTCGCGGGCGACCCCCGCTGGAAGCCCGCCGATCCCACCAAGGCCAGGCCCTGGACAGACGACTACACCAACCTGGCCGGCGCGCTCTATCGGCGCATGCGCGAGAAGCTGCGCGACCCGCATGACGGGGATTCCTAGAGCGGTGTCTCGACGCTGACGACCGCCTGGGCCATCAGGCCTTCCTCGCGGCCGGTGAAGCCCATGCCCTCGGTCGTCGTGGCCTTCACGCTGACCCGGTCGAGGGGCAGGCCGAGCAGCTCGGCGATGCGCGTGCGCATGGCGTCGCGGTGCGGGCCGATCTTCGGCCGCTCGCAGATGAAGGTCAGGTCGACGTTCAGGATGCGTCCGCCCGCCGCCGCCACGAGGCCTGCCGCATGCAGCAGGAAGCGGTCGGAGGACGCGCCCTTCCACTGGGGGTCGGACGGCGGGAAATGCTGGCCGATGTCGCCCGCCGCCACCGCGCCCAGCAGGGCGTCGGTCAGGGCGTGCAGGCCCGGGTCGGCGTCAGAATGCCCGATCAGGCCCCGATCGTGCACGATCCGGATCCCGCCCAGCCAGACTGCGTCGCCCGGCCCGAAGCGGTGGGCGTCCACGCCGAATCCGGTGCGGACCAGCCGCCGCGAGCCCGCGAGTTGTTCGGCCATCAGGAAATCCTCCGGATAGGTCAGCTTCATCAGCATCGGATCGCCCGGAACCATGGCCACGGCGGCGCCGGCGCGTTCCATCACCGAGGCGTCGTCGGTGGGTTCCTCGGAACGGGGCCAATGGTCATAGGCCGCCCTCAGCCTGCCCAGCCGGAAGGCCTGCGGCGTCTGGGCGCGCCACAGCGCTTCGCGGCTGACCGTCTCGGCCACCAGTTCGGCGCCGCGCTTCAGGGTGTCGGCCATCGGAAGGACAGGGATCGCGCCGTCCGCGCCGTCGAGAGCCGCCAAAAGCCGCTCCGCGTGCGCCCGGGTCACGAAGGGCCGCGCCGCGTCATGCACCAACACCGGCTGATCGGGACCGCCGGACAATGCCGCGAGACCCGCCCGAACCGAACCCGCGCGGGTTGCGCCGCCCTCCACGGCCCGCCACCGGCTCAGTCCGGCCAGGGCTTCGCCGACCTGCGACATCCGGTCGCGCGCCACGACGACGACGACGTCCAGCGCGCCGCAGGACAGCAGGCCTTCCACCGACCAGCGGATCAGCGGGCGCCTGCCCAGCAGACGCCAGGCCTTCGGCTCACCGGGCCCCGCCCGCAGGCCCGACCCCGCCGCCACGACAACAGCGGAAAAACTCATGGAGCCGTGTTTAGGGAGGCAGCGGCGCTTGTCCAGTTCGACGGGGCTTTACTGCACTGCACAATATGCCTAGAAATGCATCGATGCGATTGATTAGAAAATGAGCAATTTGGTTTCCGTCGGGGATATCACCGTCGGTGGGCGGGTCTGGATCGCGCCCATGACCGGCGTTTCCGACCTGCCGTTCCGGCGAGCGGCGAGCCGCCTGGGCGCGCCCTATGTCGCCACCGAGATGGTCGCCTGCGCCGAACTCTCCAAAGGCCGGCCTGATGTGGTGCGCCGTGCGGCCGTAGGCGAGGGGCTCCCGCTCATGGTCGTCCAGCTGGTCGGTCGCGATCCGGTCCATATCGCCGAGGGCGCTCGTTTGGCCGAGGCCGCCGGCGCCCAGATCATTGATCTGAATTTCGGCTGTCCCGCGCGGGAGGTGACCGGCGCCCAATGCGGCTCGGCCCTGATGCGTGAGCCGGAGCTCGCCGGGCGCCTGATCGCCGCGGCGCTTGGCGCCGTCGACGCGCCAGTCACCGTGAAAATGCGCCTGGGCTGGGACGACGCCTCGCGGAACGCGCCTGAGATCGCCGCCCGGGCCGAGGCCCTGGGAGTCGCCGCTGTCACCGTGCACGGCCGCACCCGCTGCCAGTTCTACAAGGGCGCGGCCGACTGGGGGGCGGTTCGCGCCGTCAAGGCGGCGGTCGGCATCCCGGTCATCGTCAACGGCGACATCACCGACGGCGTGAGCGCCCGCGCGGCGCTCGACGCCTCCGGGGCCGACGCCGTGATGGTCGGCCGCGGCGTTTATGGACGTCCCTGGATCGCCGCCCAGATCGAGGCCGAGCTGGCTGGAAGGCCGTTCGCGGGCCCGTCGTCCGAGGAACGCCTCGCCATAGCGCTCGACCATTTCCGCGACAGCCTGCGCTTCTACGGCGACCGGCTGGGCCTCAAGGTCTTCCGCAAACATCTGGCGGCCTATGTCGATCAGGCCCCCTGGCCCGCCAGCGCCGAGACTCGCCGCGAAGCCCGCGCCGCCCTTTGCCGGATCGCCGAACCGGCCGATGTCGAATTCGCCCTGACCACGCTCTGGTCGGAACCCGAGCGGAGGCTTGCGGCATGAGTGGTCGCAGCCTGCCCCACAGCCTCGACGGCCACATCGAAGCCGCCATGAAGGCGGCGGCCTTCGACATGAGTCCGGATCCGGCGATGGTGGTGGACGCCGACGGCGCCCTGGTCGCGGTGAACGAGGCCGCCGAGGCGCTGTTCGGGCAGGGGCTTGGCCTCCTGGCCCGGGGCCGTTTCGGCGCGGCCCTGCCGCCTGGCTCGGCTCTGGTCTCGCTGCTTAACCGCGCCATCGAGGAGGACGCCCGCGTCCGCGAACGCGGCGTGCAGATCAGCCTCTTCGGCCTGCCGCCCTTCGAGGCCGATGGCGCGGCCGCGCCGCTGGGCGACGGATCGGTGCTCCTGACCCTTACCGTCAAGGCCGGCCTGGGCGTCGAGCGCGGCGCCGGGGCCGACGCCGCGGGTCTGCGCACCATCGTTGGCCTCGGCCGCATGCTGGCCCATGAGATCCGCAACCCGCTGGCCGGCATCCGCGGCGCCGCCCAGCTCCTGAAGTCGGGGGCCAAGGCCGAGGATGCGCCGCTGGCCCAGCTGATCGTCGACGAGACCGACCGGGTGCGCCGCCTGGTGGACAGGATGGAGGCCTTCTCGGACGACGCCCTGCCGTCGTTGACGCCGATCAACATCCACCAGGTGCTCGACCGCGTCCGCGCGCTCGCCGCCAACGGCGTGGCGGACGGCCTGGTGCTGCGCGAGCAGTACGACCCATCGTTGCCGCCTGTGCTGGGCGACGAGGACCAGCTCATCCAGATATTCCTGAACCTGGTGAAGAACGCCGCCGAGGCCGCCCATTCGCGGGGCGACGGCCGCGGAGAGATCGCCATCTACACGGCCTACCGCCACGGGGTCCGGGTGCGCGCCGCCAAGGGCCAGGCCCTGCGGGGCGCGCCGCTGGAGATCCGCATCCGCGACAATGGCCCAGGCGTGCCGCCGCACCTGCGCGAACACCTGTTCCAGCCCTTTGTAACCTCAAAGGCCAATGGCGCGGGCCTTGGCCTGGCTCTGGTCGCCAAGCTGGTCGCCGCCCATGGCGGACTGCTCGACTTCGATTCCGAACCCGGCCGGACGGTTTTCCGGGTGCTGTTGCCCATAGCCTCCGAAGAGGACGTCACCTCGTGAACGCCGCCAGCAAGAAGATCCTGATCGCCGACGACGACGCCTCGATCAGACTGGTCCTCTCCCAGGCCTTCACAAGGCTGGGCTACCAGGTCCGGGCCACCGGCAACGCCACGACGCTTCTGAAATGGGTGACCGACGGGGAGGGCGATCTCGTCGTCACCGATGTGGTCATGCCCGACGAGAACGTCTTCGACGTGCTGCCGCGCATCCGTAAGGAGCGGCCCAAGCTGCCCATCATCGTGATGAGCGCCCAGAACAACCTCATCACTGCCGTCAACGCCGCCGACGCCGGCGCCTTCGATTATGTGCCCAAGCCCTTCGACCTCGATGACATGACCTCGGCGGCGCGCCGCGCCCTGTCGCGGCCGGCCGACCCCGAGGCCACCCGCGCCCAGGCCCGCGCGGTGCGCGACGATCGCCTGCCACTGATCGGGCGCTCCGGCCCCATGCAGGACGTCTACCGAACGATCGCCCGGCTGGTGGGCGCGGACCTTACCGTCCTGCTGTCGGGCGAGTCGGGCACCGGCAAGGAACTGGTCGCCCGCGCGCTGCACGACATGGGCCGCCGCCGCGACGGCAAGTTCGTGACCATCAACCTGGCCGCCGTACCGCGTGAGCGGGTGGAAACAGAGCTTTTCGGCAAGGACGACAGCGACCAGGGCAAGCTGGTGGAGGCTGATGGCGGCACGCTGTTCCTCGACGAGATCGGCGATATGCCGCTCGACGCCCAGACGCGCCTGCTGCGGGTGATCGACGGCTCGGAGCCGACGCTCAATCCCAAGACCGGCCGGCGGCCCAACGTGCGGATCATCGCGGCCACCAACCGCGACCTCCGAGGCTTGATCCAGCAGGGCCTGTTCCGCGAGGACCTGTTCTTCCGCCTGAACGTCGCGCCGCTGCGCCTGCCGCCCCTGCGTGACAGGTCAGACGATATTCCGGAACTGGCCCGCGCCTTCCTGTTGCGCGCCAACCGTGAGGGTTTGCCATCCAAGACCATTGACAGCGGCGCGCTGGACCGCCTGAAGCAGCATTCGTGGCCCGGTAACGTCCGCGAACTGGAAAACCTGGTGCGGCGGATCTGCGCCCTTTACGGCGAAGATCTGATCACCGCCCGCATCGTCGAGCGGGAACTCGCGGACCAACAGCCCGTGGTCAGCGGTGAGGAGGGGCCGGCGACGCTCGCCCAGCTCGTCGAGCGCAAGCTCACCAGCTACTTCGCCGACCAGCCGGACGGAGTCCCGCCGGCCGGACTCTATGACCGGGTTCTGGAGGAAGTGGAGCGTCCGTTGATCCAACTGACGCTGGCCGCCACCCGCGGCAACCAGGTGCGCGCCGCCGAAATCCTCGGCCTCAATCGCAACACCCTGCGCAAGAAGATCCAGGACCTTGGCGTGGAGATGCAACGCGGGCGCCGCTAGCCCCTGTGCATATCCGCAACATGCCTGTTGAGTTTGGGGCACAGTCGCTTAGGCTCACGACTCTATGGCGTCGCTCACTGATCAGCTGACCCGGGGCGAATGGGTCGTCCGCCTGTGGCGGGCGCTGAATTCCCGCGTCGTCCTGGGCGTCGGCTACGGTGTGGCCGCGGGTCTGACGGGGATCGCGATCCTCCTGGCCGCGTCGCCTCCCGCGACCGGCCCGTTGGGCCCGGCCAGCGAATTGATCCTGGCGGTCCTGGGCTTCAACCTGGTCCTCATCCTGGCGCTCACCCTGGTGGTGGCGCTCCGGTTTGGCGCATTGATGAACGCGCGGGACAGCGATGCGGGCGCCAGGCTGCATCTGCGGTTTGTCACGCTCTTCGCCCTGGCCGCTGTCGCACCCGCCGTGGTGGTGGCCCTCTTCTATGGTGTGCTGGTCAGCCGTGGAGTCGAGAACTGGCTAGGCGAGCGGGTCCAGACCATCGTGGAGAACTCCGCGACGCTGGCCCGCTCCTATGTGGAGGAACAGCGGCGCTACATCGGCAACCACGTGACGCTGATGGGCGCCGACCTCAACCGCGCCGCCCAGGGGCTCGAGGAAAGCCCGGTGGCCTTCAATCGCTATCTCGCGGTGCAGGCCTCCTACCACGCCTTTTCGGCCGCCTACCTGATCGACCGCCAGGGCCGTGTCCTGGCGCGCGCCGAGGCCGCCGACGCGCCGGCCTATGTCCTGCCGCCGCAATCCAGCTTCAAGGCCGCCGACGAGGGCGTCATCGCGGTCGTGGCGTTCGATTCCACCGACCTGATGCGCGCGGTCTACCGCCTGCGCGGCTATCCGGACGCCTATCTCTACGTGGTCCGGCCGGTGGAGAAGGGCATCATCGCCTATCTCAAGGAAGCCGACGCGCGGCTGATCTCCTACCGGGAGGCGGCCCAGAACCGCGCCCGAATCCAGACCATCTTCGCATTGAGCTATGCGGAGACCGCGCTCCTGGTCCTGGTGGGGGCAGTCTGGCTGGGGATGAGCGCCGCCAGCACCATTTCCGCGCCTGTGGGCCGTCTGGTCCAGGCGGCGGGCCGGGTCGCCGGCGGCGACCTGAGCGCCCGGGTGGACGCTGACGCGGATCCTGACGAGATCGCCGTCTTGTCACGTGCTTTCAATAGCATGACCCATGATCTTCAGGAACAGCAGGAGGCGCTGAAAGCCGCGCACGAGGAGGCCGAGCGCCGTCGTCAGTTCATCGAGACCGTGCTCGCCGAGGTCAGTGCCGGGGTAATTGGCCTGGATTCGCGGGGCCGGATCTCCGCCGCCAACCGTCAGGCCGAGCTGTTGCTGGCGCTGCCCGGAAATCAGGGCCGGGGCCGCAAGCTGGAGCAGGTGGCGCCCGAGATCGCCGCGGTGGCCGCCCAGGCCGGCCGTGGAGTGGAGGCCGAGGCCGAGGTGGACGTTATCCGAGGCCGCGAGACCCGGCGCCTGCGCGTGCGCGCAAGCCGCAGCGAGGACGGCCTGGTGCTCACCTTCGACGACATCACCCGCCTTGTGACCGCCCAGCGCAACGCCGCCTGGCGCGATGTCGCGCGGCGGATCGCCCACGAGATCAAGAACCCGCTGACGCCGATCCAGCTTTCGGCCGAACGTCTGCGCAAGAAATACCGCAAGGATATCGCGCCAGAGGAGCTGGAAACGTTCGACCGCTGCACCGACACCATCGTGCGCCAGGTGGGTGACATCACCCGCCTGATCGACGAGTTCTCGGCGTTCGCGCGGATGCCCGCGCCGAAATTCGCCGAGACAGACGCCGCGGAGCTGATCCGCGCGGCGGTCTTCGCCCAGCGCGTCGCCAGTCCCAATATCGCCGTGGAACTGGAAGAGCCCGCGCCGCGGGTCACGCTGCTCGCCGACGACCGTATGCTGGCCCAGGCGCTGACCAATGTGCTGAAGAACGCCGCCGAAGCGGTCGGCGCCCGCGGCGGCCGGATCAAGGGCCGCATCCGGGCGCGCCTGATCTCCGATGAACACGGGGTGTCCTTCGAGGTCGAGGACAACGGGATTGGCCTGCCCGACAAGGACCGCGACCGCCTGACCGAGCCCTATGTGACCACCCGCGAGAAGGGTACGGGCCTGGGCCTCGCCATCGTCAAGCGCATCCTGGAAGACCACGGCGGCGAGCTTGAGCTCGCCGACGCCCGCGAGGCGCCGGGCGCGCTCGCCATACTACGGCTTCCGCCCGCCGCCCGCGTCAGGAGCGTGGCGGCCTCCGAAACCGTCTCGGCGTGAAGGATTAGGTGATGGTCTCTGACATTCTGGTGGTCGACGACGAGGCGGATATCCGCGACCTCGTAGCCGGGATCCTCGCCGACGAGGGCTACGCCGTCCGCACCGCCACCGATTCGGAATCGGCGCTGGCCGCCATCCGCGCCCGAAGGCCAGCGCTGCTGATCCTCGATATCTGGATGGCCGGCGGCGGCATGGACGGGCTGGAACTGCTGGACATGGTCGTGGACTTGGACGCCGACATGCCGGTGATCATGATTTCCGGCCACGGGAACATCGAGACCGCCGTGAGCTCCATCAAACGCGGCGCCTACGAGTTCCTGGAGAAGCCCTTCAAGTCCGATCGCCTGTTGCTGGTGGTGGAGCGCGCCCTGGAGGCGGCCAATCTCAAGCGGGAGAACAAGCGCCTGCGCACCCAGGCGATCACGCCGGAAGGGCTGCTGGGGAAGTCCATGGCCGCCCAGCAGTTGCGCCAGATGGTCGCCAAGCTCGCCGGCGCCAACAGCCGGGTGCTGATTTCGGGTCCGCCTGGCTCAGGCAAGGAAACCGTCGCGCGCCTGATCCACTCCGCCTCGGCCCGCACGCGCAACGAGTTCGTGGCGATCAGCGCCGCCGGCATGACGCCGGAACGCATGGACGTGGAGCTGTTCGGCGAGGAGGGCGAGGGCGGACGGCCCGCCAAGATCGGTGTCTTCGAACGGGCCCATGCGGGCACGCTCTATCTCGACGACGTGGCCGACATGCCCCGCGAGACGCAGGGGCGGATCCTGCGGGTGCTGGTCGAACAGCGCTTTCGTCGGGTCGGCGGGGATTCCGACGTCCAGGTGGACGTTCGCGTGGTCTCGTCAACCTCTCGCGACCTGCGCGCGGAGATCGCCGCCGGCCGGTTCCGCGAGGATCTGTTCCATCGCCTGAATGTGGTGCCGGTGAACGTGCCAGGCCTGGCCGAACGGCGGGAGGACATCCCGGAACTCGTTGAATACTTCATCCAGCGCATCTGCGACGCGACAGGCATGCCGCGCCGCACCCTGGCCGACGACGCCCTGGCCACCCTTCAGGTGCGGGCCTGGCCCGGCAATATCCGCCAATTGCGCAACAACGTGGAGCGGATGCTGATACTGGCCGCCGGCGCGCAAGGCGAGCCGATCACCGCCGACATGCTGCCGGCCGAGGCCACCGTCAACGATCAGGCGATCAGCCTGGGTGCGGAACGGATGATCGCGCTGCCGCTGCGCGAAGCCCGGGAAGTCTTCGAACGGGAATACCTCAACGCCCAGATGCTGCGCTTCTCGGGCAATATTTCACGCACCGCGGCCTTTATCGGCATGGAGCGCTCGGCGCTGCACCGCAAGCTCAAGTCGCTTGGCCTTTCCGGCGCGCGCGCGCTTGAGGAAGAAGTCGGCTGATGGGGCGCATCGCCTACGTCAACGGCCGCTTCGTGCCCCATGGCGAGGCCATGGTCCACATCGAGGACCGCGGCTACCAGCTCGCCGACGCGGTCTATGAGGTCTGGGCGGTGTTTGGCGGCCGGTTGGCCGACGCCGAGGGCCATTTCGCCCGTCTCGAGCGCAGCCTTGGCGAACTGCGCATCGCCATGCCCATGAGTCGGGCCGCCCTGACGCTGGTCCTGAAGGAAGCGCTGCGCCGCAATCGGGTGCGCGAGGGCATGATCTACCTGCAGGTCAGCCGGGGTGTCGCCAAGCGCGACCACGCCTTCCCGACGACGGCGGTCCGCCCTGCGGTTGTGATCACCGCAAGCACGGTCGACCGCGAGGGGGTGGAGGCGCGCGCCGCCAAGGGCGTCTCCGTGGTGACCACGCCGGAGAACCGCTGGGGCCGATGCGACATCAAGACGGTGGGGCTGCTGCCCAACGCACTCGCCAAGCAGAAGGCCCGGGAGGCCGGCGCGGCGGAAGCCTGGTTCGTGGATGACCTGGGGTTCGTCACGGAGGGCGCGTCGTCCAACGCCTGGATCGTCGATGGCGAGGGTCGCCTGCGCACCCGCGACACCAACGCCAACATCCTGCGCGGGATCACCCGCTCGACGCTGCTCGACGTGATCGCCCGGGAAGGCATGGAGGTGGACGAACGGCCCTTCACGCCCGCCGACGCGGTGGCCGCTACGGAGGCGTTCATCACCGGCGCGGGGACCCTGGTGCTGCCGGTGATCGCGGTGGATGGCAAGCCGGTGGGGCAGGGCGCGCCGGGCCCGGTGGCGATCCGACTGCGGCGTCTCTATATCGAGCAGGCGAAGGCTGCGGCGATCTAACCGACCCGACATCATTGCACCGGTGAAAAATCCGGCTACCTAGACTGTGTGTGTGGGCGGCGCCTTGGTCGCCCGATCAATGAAGAAGAGGCGAAAAGCCATGAGCGAGAAGAAGCAGAACCTACAGGACACCTTCCTCAACAGCGTGCGCAAGTCGAAGACGCCGCTCACCATCTTCCTGGTCAACGGCGTGAAGCTGCAGGGCGTGGTCAGCTGGTTCGATAATTTCTGCGTCCTTCTCCGCAGGGATGGGCAATCCCAGCTCGTCTATAAGCACGCCATTTCCACCATCATGCCGGCCCAGCCCGTTCAGCTGTACGAGCCGGGCGAAGATGAGATCGATTGACCACCACCAGATCCGTTGACCATACGGCGCCGGTCCAGGGCGCCGTCGTTATCCACCCCGACCGGGACACCCGCCTGGCGTCCCGGGGCGCGGAGGCGCGCCTGGAGGAGGCCGTGGGCCTGGCCATGGCGCTGGACCTGGAGGTCCGCGAGCGGATCGTGGCCCCACTGCGCCGCCTGACGCCCGCCACCCTGTTCGGCAAGGGCAAGGTCGAGGAGATCGGCGCCATGATCGCCGCGGCGGAAGCGGATGTGGCGGTCGTGGACGACGCCCTGACGCCGGTCCAGCAGCGCAATCTCGAGAAGGCCTGGTGTGTGAAGGTCGTCGACCGCACGGGCCTGATCCTGGAGATCTTCGCCCGGCGGGCGCGCACCCGCGAAGGCCGCCTGCAGGTCGAGCTCGCCCGGCTGTCCTACGAGCGCTCGCGCCTTGTGCGCACCTGGACCCACCTGGAGCGCCAGCGCGGTGGCTTCGGGGTCATGGGCGGTCCGGGCGAAACCCAGATCGAGACCGACCGACGGCTGATCGCCGAGAAGATCCGTAAGCTGAAGGATGAGCTGAAGGAAGTTCAACGCACCCGCACCCTGCAGCGCTCGGCCCGCAAGCGGCATCCGTACCCGACGGTGGCTCTGGTGGGCTACACCAACGCCGGCAAGTCGACGCTGTTCAACCGCCTGACCGAGTCCAAGGTAGTGGCCGAGGACATGCTGTTCGCCACGCTGGACCCGACGCTGCGGATGCTCAAGTTGCCCGACGGCCGTCCGGCGATCCTGTCGGACACCGTGGGCTTCATTTCCGACCTGCCGCACGAACTGGTCGAGGCGTTCAGAGCCACCCTTGAGGAAGTGAAGGAAGCCGACGTCGTCCTCCACGTCCGCGACATCGCCAGCGAGGAGACCGCCGCCCAGGCCGAGGATGTCCGCAAGGTGCTGGCGCGGCTCGACGTCGACATGGACGAGCGCTCGATCCTCGAGGTCTGGAACAAGATCGACCTGTTGCCCGCCGATGACCGTCCGATCGTGGCTGGCGATGCGCGCCGCGCCCATCCGCCCGCCATTCCGGTCTCGGCGGTGACAGGGCAGGGGTGCCCCGAGCTGCTGGAGGCCGTGGCCGCCCTGGTCGACGAGGCGCCGCCGGTGGATGTCTACACCCCGGCCGGCGAGGGTGCGGCCATCGCCTGGCTCTATCGCCACGGCCGCGTGCTGGAGCGTCAGGAGGGCAAGGACGGTTCGGTCCGCCTGGCCGTCAGCCTGTCGCCCCAGGCGCTGGGCCAGTTCGAGCAGCAGTTCCCGGGCTCAGAGGTCCGCGGCCACTAGGCGATCCCGCCGCATTGTCGCCGTCACGCCCAGCGAGGCCGCGATGATCGCGCCGATCGACACACCTTGCTGCAGGGTCAGGCGCTCATGCAACAGGACCAGGCCCATCAGTGCGGCCACGGCGGGTTCGGCGCTCATCAGCGTGCCGAACACCCGCGTAGGCATCCGGGCCAGGGCGAACATCTCCAGGGTGTAGGGGATGGCGCTGGAGAACAGTGCGACGAGACAGGCCGCAGGCAGAAGTCTCGCATCGAACAAGCCCGCGCCGGCGTGCGCCAGGCCCACGGGGGCGACGACCAGCGCCGCGACCGTGGTCGCCAGCGCGGCGGTCTGCGCGCCCCCGATGCCACCCGCGGCCTTGCCCAGCAAGATGTAGAGCCCCCAGCAAACGCCTGCGCCCAGCGCCAGGGTCACGCCAGCCGGGTCCAGCCCCTGCGCCACGCCGCGGAGCGGGAGCAGCATCACGAGGCCCGCGAGCGCGAGCGCGATCCACATAAAGTCGATCCAACGCCGCGATGACAGCACGGCCACCGCCAGCGGCCCGGAGAACTCCAGCCCAACCGCGACCCCCAGCGGAATGGTCGCGAGCGCCATATAGAACAGGAGGTTCATAGTTCCGAGCGCGACGCCCAAGCCAATGAGGGCCGGCCAGGCGCCGCGCGCCGGCCGCCGCCGCCACGGCCTGACCATCACCAACAGCATCGCGGCCGCGATCGACACCCGCAGCGCGGTCGCCCCTTCCGCCCCCACGGCGGGAAACAGGCGCTTGGCCCAGGCCGCGCCGAACTGGACGGAGATCATCGCGGCGGCCATGGCCGAAAGGGGCAGGAGGACGGAGCCGCGGGTGGCGGTCATGCTCAGGCGCTCGCGCGCTTCTCCCGAGCCTTCGCCTCGTCCCAGAGCGCGTCCATTTCGGCCAGGTCGGATTGCTCCGGCGTCTTGCCGCGCTGGGCCAGCTGTTCCTCGATGAAGCGGAATCGCCGGGCGAACTTGGCGTTGGTGTAGCGGAGCGAATCCTCGGGATCGACCTCCAGGGTGCGCGCCAGGTTGGCGACGACGAACAGCACGTCGCCCATTTCCTCGCGGGCCTTGCCGACGTCCCCGGCGGCGATCTCGGCCTTCAGCTCGGCGACCTCTTCGTCGAGCTTGGCGACAACCTCATGCACCGTCGGCCAGACGAAGCCGACGCTGGCCGCGCGCTTTGACAGCTTCACCGCCCGGGTCAGCGCCGGCAGGCCGATCGGCACGTCGTCGAGCAGGGAGGCGGCTCGGCCCTTATCCTGGCGCTCAGCGGCCTTCAGCGCCTCCCATCCCGCCTTTTGATGGCTCAAGGAAGCGTAGGTTTCTTCCGCGAAAACATGTGGATGCCGGCGAATCATCTTGTCATTTATCGCAGCGGCGACATCTTCGAAGGCGAACGCGCCCTGTTCCTCGGCCATGCGGGCGTGGAAGATCACCTGCAGCAGCAGGTCGCCCAACTCGTCCTTGAGGTCGGCCAAGTCATTGCGCTCGATGGCGTCGGCGACCTCATAGGCTTCCTCGACGGTGTAGGGCGCGATGGTGCCGAAGGTCTGCTCGATGTCCCAGGGGCAGCCGCGTTGCGGATCGCGAAGGCGCGCCATGATGGCCAGCAATCGGTCGATGGACCGCAATTCGGCGGTGGGGGCGGCTTTGGTCATGACGAATCCCAGAGGCGCGAACGGCGCGCGGCGATCAGACCGCGCGCCGTACCCTGGCGCAAGCCGGGCAGGGCGCTTCAGCGCGAGGCGAGCGTCTCGCTGCGGCCCAGCCTACGGGCGAATTGACTGATCGTCCGCTCGGCGTCGGTCCAGGTCGCGCGGCCCTGAGCTTCTCGAATATCCGTCTCGTAGTGGCTGTAGCGGAGCGGCGTCGTGGCCCCGTCCGCGGCGATCGCCTGGCCCTCTATGCGAGCCCCGCCGACCCCGAAGCTGTCCATGGAAAGCCCCGGTTTGTCGCCCATCTGCTTGAAGGTCGGCCGGTTTGGGACCGCGTCGGCCAGCACCAGTTCGATCCGGGCGCCGTCATAGGCCCCGGTCTTGGCCAGCGTCCGCACGACATCGGTGCGCAGCCGAGCGGCGAGTTCGTCGATGTCGCGTACGCCGTAGGTCTTGGCGGCCTTCTCCCGCAAGGCGGGGCCCACGGTGACGCTTACCGAGGTGGGAGCGGCCATCGCCAGGGGGGCGCTGGCGAGGAGTGCGGTGGCGGCGAGTGCTGCGATGCGCATGGCGATCTTCTCACTGATGTCCCTCGGACATTAGGTAGGACGCTCCGCGCAGCTTGCAACCGGTCAGGCCACGGGCGCCTTGCATGCAAAATTCGCGGCCTTGTCGCTGCTGCCTCGTCCCGTCCAGGCCGCGCGCTGCGGATAGGGGCAGAGGGGGCGGGTGCGCACCACGCGCCCCGCTTCCAGGCGGCTGGCCAGCACGCGCGCGGGGCGCTGGCCGTGCTCGACCCATGCCTGCAGGGCCGGCAGCATTTCGAAGCTGGTGGCGCCGGGCCCGCCCTGGCAATGCCCAAGGCCCGGGACCATGAAGAGGCGGTAGAAACCTTCCGTCCTGGCCAGGCCTTCGTGCGCCGCGACGCGCCCGTAATAGGCGACGCTGCGCCTGGGCGGCACGCCGGGGTCGTTCCAGCCGTGGTAATGGATCAGCTTGCCGCCGCGCCGGCGGAAGGCCGAGAGGTCGGGGTCGGTCGCGTCGATCGCCCGCGACAGGGTCTCCCCGCCCAGGTCGCGACCCGCGATCCGGGCGATGTCGCGCCCGAAATCGAAAGACATCGGATCGTAGGCCGGATCCTGAAAGGCCATGCCCTGCAGGAAGCCGGTGGCATATACCGCCTGGGAGGCGTTGAAGCCGACCTCGGCGCCGCGCTCATAGCCGGGGAACAGGCTTCGCCCCTGGGCGTCCGCGGCGCCGGCATAGATCTTCCGTAACGCGGCGATCTGCGGCGCCGACAGGCAGTCGGCCCGTTCCGCTCCGGCGCAGGCCAGGCGCGCCGGGTCGAACCGGCAGGCGCGCGGATCATCGATCACTCCATCGGCCACGCCGTCCAGCCTGTCGCACTGGGCCGTCGCCGCGCGGGCCGCCAGGGCGAGCTTGGCCGCTGTCAGACCGGGGTCGCCGGGCTGTGACGGCATCAGCGCCTGGGCCATCCACAGACGACCGGCGGTTGTCAGTTTGACGAAGTCCATGGTCGGATCGCCAGCGACGATCCCGTCGTAGTCGCCAGGATAGCGCTGGGCCTCCATGAAGCCCTGCCGCCCGCCGCCCGAGCAGCCTGTGAAATAGGACCAGCGCGGGGCTGCGCCATAATAGGCCTGGATGATCGCCTTGGCCTGGACGGTCATGTCGTGGGTCGCGCGGTGGCCCCAGTCGCGGACCAGTTCGGGATGGCCGATAGCCCAGCCGGACTCGGTGAAACCGCTCTCGTGGCCCAGATTGGATCCCACCGTGGCGAAGCCCGACCGCAACGCGGCGGTCAACGCCTGGTAGGGGACGCCGCCCGCCATCCCGCCATCGCCGACGCCTTGCAGGCGATGGTTCCAGGCGCCGGCGTCCGGAAGCCAGACTTCAAAGCGGCTTCGGCCATCGACAAGGCCCTCCACACGGCAGAAGGCGCGTCCCGGCGCGGGCGGCTTGGCGCCGAAGTCGTAGATGGAGGGTGGTGAGACGAAGTCTTGTCCCACGAGGGTCCCCCGCAACGTCGTGCGTTCCAATTTTAGCGAGGAGAGGGCGGCGCAACGATCCGCCGCCTGCGCCCCGCCCGCCAGGACCGCAAAGAACACGGCCGCTAGAGCCAGGATCACCGCGCGCGATGCGTTTCCTCGAAACATGACGCCGCCTCCCCAGCGGATGGTTTGCCTGATCGTGCGCCGCGGCCCCTGGGTTGTCCACGCCGGGGCCGGCTTGTTCCAACTTCACCGGGCGGGTTAGATGCGCCACCGGCCGGTCGCCAGAACCGCCGACGGCACACAGGGCGGGCGTCATGCGCAAGGTGATCATAGAGTGCGCGGTGAACGGGGCCTGCAAGCGCAGCCAGAACCCGAGCGTCCCCTACACGACGGCCGAGACCATCGCCGACTCGCTTGCCGCATGTGACGCGGGCGCTTCGATCATCCACTACCATGTGCTGGGTCCCGAGGCGGAATGGTCGGACGACGTCGATGACTACGGCGCGGTCATTCGGGGCATCCGCGCCAGCAACAGGATCGGCTCGCAGGCGCTGCTGTGGCCAACATTCTCCACAGGATCGAACGTCGCGGAGCGTTTCGGCCACTTCACGGAGCTCTCGAAGGACCCGGCCACGAAGCCCGACCTCGGCGCCTGCGACATGGGCTCCCTCAATATCCTGCGCTGGGACGTGAAGAAGGGGACGTTCGCCCGCAACGCGCTCTACGTGAACACCGTCGACACCTGCCGAGAGGTTGTCCTGCTGATGCGCGAGCTCGGCCTTCGGCGCCAGAGCCTGCAGATTTTCGACCCAACCCAGCTACGCATGACTCTGAAGTTCCTGGAATTGGGATACCTGGACGCGCCGCTGCTCCTCAAATTCTATCTCGGCGGACCCGAGCAGCCGTTCGGAATGCCGCCGACGGCCAAGAGCCTGGAGGCCTATCTGGAGATCCTCGGCGACACGCCGGCGGTCTGGTTCGCGGCCTGCCTGGGCGGCGATATCCTGCCGCTCGCCCCTTATGTCGTCGGCCTGGGCGGCCATATCCGCCTGGGCCTGGAGGACTTCCACTACGCCGAGGATGGTCAGCTGACCAACGCCCAGATGGTCGAGCGGGCCTCAGTCATCGTCCGGGCGATGGGCTGCGAAGTAGCCACGCCCGACGAGGCCCGCGCGCTGCTGGAGATGTGACGGCCTGGGGCTTAACTCGCTCCGGTGAGCAGCCGGCTCGGGTTGTCCCGCAGGATGGTGTCGATCTGCGCGTCATCCACCCCGCGCGCCTTGAGCCTGGGCAGGAAGTCGGTGACCAGGAAGCTCAGCGGCTTGCGGGTCTTCTGCCAATCCTGGAGCACGTTCGCCGGCCGGCGCTCTCGTGGCATCGGAAAGGGGAAGCGCGCGGACGCCATGGTGCAGACGCAGTCGTGCGACAGGCAGACCCGCCCGCCGAACCCCGCCTTGACCAGGGCGGCAACGTTGTCGGCGCGGGTGTCGTCTGAGGCCAGCGAGTCGAGACCGACACGGTCGATTCCCACGAAGCTGCGCTCGGCCAGGGCGATGATGGGTTCGGGAGTCGGCTGTTCGTCCTGGTGGCCGATCAGAACCCGCGATAAGTCCGCGCCCGCGTCGGCGAAGATCTCCTGCTGCCGCGCGCCGTGTCGCGAGCGTTGCGTATGGGTGATGATCGCGCAGTCGGCCTGACGCTGGGCCATCCCGGCCCCGGTGAGACACTTCTCCTCGTTGGACGTCACGTCCATGCCCGTGGCCGCCTTGATGACGCCCGGCCGCAATCCCGTCGACCCGACCCCGTCAGTCAGTTCCTTGAGGTAGAAGTCTGCGATCTCGTCGGCGTCGCGGGAGCGCCAGTACATCGGGATGCCCAGGTCCTCCATGTAGAAGCCAGTGGCGAAGATGATGTTCACGCCCGAGCGCTGGGACACCTCGGCATAGAGCTCGGGGTCGCGGCCCAGTTCGATGGGGCAGGGGTCCACAAGGCTGTCGACGCCGTGCGCCTTCAGCCTTTGCAACTCGTCGACCGCGATCGCGACGATCTCGCGGCGATCCGCGAGGCCCCTGGGATCGAGTTCCTGACCGGGCAGGCCGATGATGATGTGCTCGTGCACAAGGGTGCGCCCCAGGTCGGCCCCCGCGACCGGGCCGTTGACGCTCATGACGGGCATGGTGTTGCTCCTTGCGTTCAAACGGCGCGGTGGATGTCGTCGATCAGTCGAGCCGGGTGGCCGTCGAGGCCAAGCACCCTGCGCAATGACGGTGACAGCCCGGCTTGCAATTCGGCCGGCATGCACTCCCGCCAGTTCTCCTGAGGGGTGATGTAGGATCGCGTATAGTGGGCGAAGAGGCCGATGCGGGTTTCGTTCGCGGTGACGTTGGGCCCCGTCCGATGCCACAACCGGTCGTCCATGGCGAAGAGGGCGCCCGCGCGGCAGAGGACGGGCTCGGCCTGCGGATAGTCACCACGCGGGTCCGGGGCATGGAGTTCGCGATGCGAGCCCGGGACGTACCGCGTGGCCCCGTTCTCCACGGTGAAATCATCCAGCGCGTAACCGACGTTGACGCCGATGGCGAACGGCGGCCAGGGCGAGGGGATGTAGCCCTGGTCGCAATGCACCACCATCATGCCGGAACCCGGCGCGGTCACATTGGCGCTGAAGCTGGTGAGCCGCATTCGTTCGCCCAGCATCTCATGCGCCAGCGCCAGCGCGATCGGGTTCTCCGCCAGCGTTCGGAAGGTCGCATGCTTGGCCGCCAGCATAACCACGCGCGTGTTCAGCGCGTCGACGTCGATCGCGAAGCCATTGAGGCGCACACCAGCCTGGCGGTCAGCCTCGATCACGTCTGCGAAGGCTTGCCTGGTTTCCGCGAGTTCCGTGGCCGAGAGCGCGCCCTCGATCACGGCGAGCCCATTCTCGCGCAGGCGCACCTTGGCCTCAGCGACCCTGTCCGCGCGCGCCAGGCCGCCATCGGCCGCGAAAGCGTCGCGCGAATAAGCCTCCTGGACGGCCACGATGATTCCTCCGCGCACGTCGGGTCCCGCGAGGCCGGGCCCGAGGGCTTGACTGTTTTGCCCAGGATGCGGACTGAACTCGGTCTTTACAAGCCGGCGCCGCTAGCCTCCCATCCGGCCTTAGTGAAGACCGCCGGCTTGCCTTATGCGGTCGGAGCAAGGCGCCAACGCCACCCGCGGAAAAGGGAGAGACATGCCGCATTCCAGACTCGAAGACCTACCCGACGGCAACACGCGCTGGCCGGCCGTTCCCCCCGGAAGTTTCCGCTCCGCCAAGTGGGGCGACATGGAGGTCGGCTACACCACCGTGCCCGGTCCGCTCGACTGCACGGAGCAGTACAAGACCGGCGGCTATCCGGGCGGCGTCTGCCAGTGCCCGCACTATTTCTACATCTTCGAAGGCCGCGTGCGCGCCCGCTATCCGAACACCGACTGGCCCGACGAGATCGCCGAGGCCGGCGAGGCCTGTTTCTTCCCAGCCGGCCACGTCCTGATCTACGAGACCGCCAGTAAGGTCATGGAGCTCAATCCCGCGGCCGCCCTGCAGACCTGCATGGACCTCACCCAGCAGGCGATCGAACGGATGATGGCTGGAGCCAAGACCTAGGCCCAACGCCGCTCGCTCCCTGAGCGCCAGTGGCCTCCTTGAGGCTGCTGGCGAAGCGGGCTGTTTCGAATTCCAGCGCCATACGCATATTGCGCCTAAGTAAGATTATCGGAAATTATGAGATCCCCTCAAGGGAAAGGAAGCGTCCCATCGGCGATCCGGCGCAGGGTCTCGACGAAGAACTGTGGCTCCCGCGTTGTCACACGCGCTTCCAGGGTCTCCACCGTGTCGTCCGGCGCCACCGGCACGGCGCAACGCGCGATAACCGGCCCACGATCATATTCCTCGTCGACCAGGTGGATCACGATGCCACTCTCCGCGACTCCCGCCGCCAGCACAGCCTCATGCACGCGCCGGCCATACATGCCGTGTCCGCCAAACGCCGGCAGCGGCCCCGGATGGATATTGAGGATGCGGCCCGCGAAATCGCCTAGAACCTTGGGACCAAGCTGTCGAAGATAGCCCGACAGAACAATCAGTTCGACGCCGCTCTTGCGCATCTCGTCGGCCAAGCGGGCGTCAGCCGATACCGGATCGGCCTGGGTCGGAATGCACAGCGACGGGACGCCTTCCTCCGCCGCGAACGCCAGCGCGGGCGCGCCGCGGTTGTTGCTGACCAGCAACCGCGCTTCAGCGGAGAGACTTCCGTCGTGAATTGCGCCCACGACCGCGCGCGCGCTGGAGCCGTTTCCGGACGCGAGGAATCCTAGTCTAAGTGACCGATAAATCACGGGAAGATCGCGCTCAATTCATGCATAAAACGCATCCCGTCAAAGGCCGCTTCGACACCGGCCGGCAGTTCTGAGCGCAGCGTCGCATAGTCCATGTCGATGTGCAGATTGGTGAGGATCGCCCGGCGCGGCTTCAGCCGTTCGATCCAGCCCAGCGTCCGCTCCAGGTGCGCGTGCGTGGGGTGCGGCTTGTAGCGAAGAGCGTCCACGATCCAGACGTCGAGGTTTGCCAGAGCCGCGAACGCAGCCTCATCCAGGTTAACCACGTCGCTGGAGTAGGCCACGTCCCCGAACCGATAGCCGACCGAACGCACCGCCCCGTGATCCTGGTCGAAGGTCGTCACCGGTATGGCCCCCGAGGGTCCATCAACTTTCCACCCCGCGCCATGTTCGGCGATCGCCCGACGAGTGCAGATCGCCGGGTAGCCGGCGTCGCCTTCGAAGATGTAGCCAAACCGCCGCATCATCGAGGCGTCCGTGGAAGCGTCCATGTGGCAATCGATCCGGGCGCGCTGGCGAATGAAGAACGCCCGGACGTCATCGATGCCGTGAACCTGGTCGGCGTGGTCGTGGGTAAGCAAGATGGCGTCGAGCCGTTTGGCACCCGCAAGGGCCGTCTGCAGGCGCAGGTCCGGTGATGTGTCGATGATGGCTGTCGTCTCATGCTCTGGGCCCTCCCCTAGCCTCCTGACGAGGAGGGAACAGCGCGAGCGCCCGTTCCGAGGCTCAGCCGGATCGCAGGCGCCCCAGTCGCCGTCCGCGCGCGGCACGCCGCCGGAGGAGCCGCAGCCCAGGATGGTCACTTCCAGGCGGCCGGTCATGGCCGCGGTATCCGGTCGAAGACCGCGAAAAAGGCGTCCGTGGTGCGCTCCTCGGCCTCCGCCAGTGTCCAGCCGCGGATCTCGCCCAGCTTGGCCAGCACGTGCGGCAGGTAGGCCGGCTCATTGCGTCGCCCGCGATAGGGGATCGGCGCGAGATAGGGGCAGTCGGTCTCGACGATGATCCGGTCGCCCGGCATGTCGCGGACGACGGCGCGGACGTCTTCGGCCGCCTTGAAGGTGGCGATTCCGGAGACGGAGAACCAGGCGCCCAGCGCCGCCGCCCGCGCCGCCAGCTCCGCGCCGGATGTGTAGCAGTGCAGCAGGATGCGGAACCGCCCCCGGGCGTATTCCTCTTCCAGGATCTCGGCCATGGCGGCGTCGGCTTCACGGGTGTGGACCACCAGGGGAAGGCCGGTCTCGCGGGCCGCCGCGATGTGCTGGCGAAACACCTTCGCCTGGATATCGCGGGGCGACAGGTCGTAGTGGAAGTCGAGGCCCGTCTCGCCGATGCCCACCACCCTGGGGTCGTCGGCTAGCGCGACAAGCGTGGCGGCCGGCAGATCCGGATCTTCCTTGGCCTCGTGCGGATGAGTCCCCACCGTGCACCAGATATCCGGATGACTGGCCACGGCGCGGACGGCCTCGAAGTTCGAGACCCGATCGGAGATGTTGACCATCAGGCGCACGCCAGCGTCGAAAGCGCGCGCAATCACCGCCTCGCGGTCCTCGTCGAATTGCGGAGCATGCAGGTTTACGTGGCTGTCGATCAGCATCGGGGCTCAGGTCCGCGCCGCCAGCCGCAGGTCTTCCAGGGCGGAGAAGAAGGCGTCTGTGCGGTCGAGGTTCAACGCCTCCACCTCGCGGGGCAGGCGCTGCAGCGTCTCCCACGCCCGAACCCAGCGATCAAGCGAGCCTTGTCCCTGCGCGGCCCGCTCCGCGGTGAACCCATGGATGCGCTCGGCGAGCCGGTCGAACAGGAGGTTGAACTGGGTCTGCCCCTCCCCGCCCCGGAACTTCTCGCTGAGCGCCAGCGCCATGGCCTCGTCGATCTTCGGCAGGCCGGCGAGCAGCGCCTTCGCCGCATCGTCCATCGCCAGCGCCTGACCGGCCGCCAGCGTCCAGGCGCGCCCGGGCGCGCCGCCGGCCATGCGGGCAAGCCTGAGCGCGGCCTCCTCGGTGACGTCCTGTCGCGACCGGACGAATTCGGCCGCGGCCTCGACGCCCAACGGCTGGAAGGCCAACCTGCGGCAGCGGGACCGAATGGTCGGCAGCAGCCGGCCCGGCGCATGGGCTACCATCAGCAGGACGCCCCGTTCCGGCGGCTCCTCCAGGGGCTTCAGGAGCGCGTTGGCGGCGTTGGAATTGAGGTCGTCGGCGGCGTCGATAATGGCTACGCGATGCGGCGCGCTGGCCGGCGACTTGGAGAAGAACTCCGCCAGTTTGCGCACGTCGTCCACCGGAATCACCTTGCGCGGCTTGCCGTCCGGCCCCTCGCGTTCGATCACCAGCAGGTCGGGGTGCGATCGCGCCATGACCTGGCGGCTGACCGGGTGATCGGGACTCGATCCCAGAACACCGTGCGCCGCATCCGCCGGCGCGCCCAACAGCCGACGCGCGGCGCGATAGGCGAAGGTGGCCTTGCCGACGCCCTCCGGCCCGGTCAAGAGCCAGGCGTGGTGCAGCCGCCCACGCCCGCGGGCGTCCTCCAGCGCCGCCTCCGGCCCCTCGTGGCCGATGAGTTGGAAGGCCTCCCTGGGATGCGGCGTTTCAGCCATCGATCGCCAACCGATTGCGCACCGCCGCCCAGATTTCGTCCTCCACCGCCTTCAGCGAACCCGTCGCGTCGATCACGGCGCAACGCTGAGGCTCGGCGCGGGCGATGGCCCGGAACCCGGCCCGCAAACGTTCATGAAATTCGGACCCCTTGGATTCGAACCGCATCTCGGAGCCCGCGCGGGCGTGAGCCCGCTCGAGCCCCAGCGTCACGGGCAGGTCAAAGACCAGCGTCAGATCGGGTCGCGTCTCGCCCAGGATGTGGGTCTCCAGCGCCGCGATCAGCGCCGGATCCGTGCCGCCGGCGGCGCCTTGGTAGGCCCGCGTCGAATCGGCGAACCGGTCGCAGACGACCCAGGCGCCGCGCCCCAGCGCCGGAGCGATGACACGCTCGATATGGTCGCGCCGCGCGGCGTACATCAACAGCGTCTCGGTCACCGGCGACCAGCGATCGGCCTCGCCGTTCAAGACCAGGGCGCGGATGCTTTCGGCGCCCGGTGAGCCGCCGGGCTCACGGGTGGCGACCACCTCGCGGCCGGACGCCCGCAGGCGCTCGGCCAGGCGTTTGAGCTGGGTGGTCTTGCCCGCACCCTCCCCGCCTTCGAATGTGATGAACTTGCCCGGTCGCACCGGCCCAAATTGGCCAGTTCGGCGCGGAAGTCTAGAAGGGCTGCAGGACGCGGGCGTCGGCGAACCCGATCAGCGCCACCTTGTCGCGCAGCGCATAGGCCTCGGCCTCGTCAGCCGGCCCGGGCAGCATCACCCGATAGAGCGTCGTCCCACCCCGCGCGATCGGTTCGATCACCGCATTGCCGGCCGACGCGAGCTGAGCCGCCGCCCTCTGGGCATTGGATTCGTTGGAGAAAGCTCCGGCTTGGATACGGAATCCCTGGGCCGCCGCGGCCGTCGCGGTCGCCGGCGCCCCAAGCGCGGTCCCGGTCAGGGGCGCCAGTGGCGTCACCCCCACGGCGCCGGGCGGAGGCGCCAGGGAGGCGACCTCGATAGGATTGGACGTTTGCGGTGCGAACGGCGCCGGCGAAACGGGCGGGGCCTGGGCGACGCGGACGCCGGCCGCTGGACCGGCCAGCGGCGCGGGACCGACGTAGCGCACCCGCACCTTCGCCAGGCCATTGCGCTCATAGCCCAGTTGACGGGCGGCTTCGCGGGAAAGGTCGATGATCCGGTCGCCGACGAACGGGCCCCGATCGTTGACTCGCACCACCAGCTTGCGGCCGTTTTCGAGGTTCGTCACCTCCACCATCGACGGCAGGGGGAGTGTCGTGTGCGCCGCCGACACGGCGTTCATGTCGAAGGTTTCGCCGTTGGCGGTGGCCTTCAGATGGAAGGCGTCTCCGTACCAGGACGCGGTTCCCGTCTGGTCGTAGTTCGGCTGCTCGTGCGGCACATACCAGATGCCGCCCACCTGATAGGGCTCCCCGGTCTTGTAGCCCTTCGGCCCGGCGGGTGGCGGAGCCGTCCCCGCGGGACCGCGCGCCGCATAGCGCGGCGTCATGGTGGTGCAGGCCGCCAGCGACGCCCCCGCCAGGGCCACGAGGGCGACCGACGCAATCCGAATCCGAGCCATGACCAACCTCCTCGACGCCCCTCTGCGCCGATGAGATTGCCCGAATAAGGTTTGCGACGCGGTTAACGGAACCTTGCGGTGGAGCGGCCGCGTCCCGCCTGCTAGAACCCGCCGCCCGGACGGGTGGCCGAGTGGTTTAAGGCAGCGGTCTTGAAAACCGCCGTGGGTGAAAGCCCACCGTGGGTTCGAATCCCACCCCGTCCGCCAACGGCCCTCGCCACAAATCTCTCTGCGCCCGTGGCGAGGCCGGAAAATCCCGTGATAATACAGGGTTTCCCTAAACGGGCTCCGCACTGCGCGTGCCGGGAAATGGCCGGATTTCTCTCTGAATGGCCGAATACTCTCCAGACCTCCGCACCGTGGCGATTTGGTGCGGAACTGAAAATGTCAGTAATTTCAGCATGATTTGAGACCGTCAGGGCTGCAGGTTTACGAAAGCAACGCCACTCGAGACAAACCCAGAACTAACCCGTGACATTGGTGCCTCTCAGGCACACTAGCTCACGTCTAACGGTCTGAGACTTGAGAATCCTGACCTGACCGCACATTCACTGTCGGCACCGCCAAAGTCCCCAAACCGCGAAAATTGACATTAATTGAATCTCACCTATTCTTGATTCAAAACGCGGAAAATTAATATGAATGATATAAATCAATTTAAATCAGACTTTAGTGTTAATGCCGCCTGGGAAGCTAGAGATGGGCGAACCATTTGCAGATGGATGCTTGTTTGGCTCAATCTCTCTCAATCCGAGATTGCCGGGTGTGCCGCCGGATATTCGGGCGGCGGGACATTTCAACTCGAGAAATTCTACATCAGGCACAACGGAGATGAAATATCGTTCCTGCAGATAGATAATGAGGATCGCATTAATTCTGTATTTGCTGATTTTTCTTCAGTTGTGCCTCGCAGCGCTGTTGAGGTTTCTGAGAATTGCCAAGACTTGGTCCTATCGTGGCACGACACGGAAAAATGGGAAGACGCTGAAAATCTCTATCTGCTTGATGCAAAATCCGAGGGACTGAGTGAGGTCGATAAAATGTTCCTGCTTGGCAATGCCGATGCGGGTTTTCTGGTGAGAGTGCTAGAGTGTATTGGTATAACAGCGAAACCATCAACATAGAGGTTTAAAATGGCAAAAAAACTGAAATACTATCTTGATTATAATATTAATGCAAATTGCTTAGTTCATATAGACCCTGCTGGTCGGAATAAAATTATGGAAGATATTGGACGCGGTGAGGTATCGCTATCACTTAGTTACACTACTGATGATGGAGTTTTTTCGACCAGTGTATACCCAGATAGAATAGAGGGTGGTGCAATGACGTTCACTGAAATTTCGGATGATGTACTGAATTTAAATATCAATGGATCTTATTTTCAGGAACTCGATCCTAAGTGGGAGCAGGATCTCATTGATGAATGGAAGTTACACGGCCCATTGAAAGTTTACTCCAGCAGCATTTCGGACAGCAAACCTACAAATCATTACATCAATGGTTCTGAGGAAGAATTTGAGCTCGGGTCAGTCTCGCTCGTAGAAAAATAGCTATTTTACACTGGCACCGGACGGGGGGTGCAGCCTGGACCTGCGTCGCCGCGTAATCGGTTCCTTGAAGCTGGCTTCTGATATTTGGAAATATCTACATGCAGAATTCGCAAGATCCCAACTATACAGAACTTATTGAGAGATTACCTGCGGCTGGATTTATTGATTTGGGATTTGCAGCTTGGGAGACCGGAAAGGGGCTTCAAGTAAGAAATCTGCATCTACTAAATTCTGAGACTCCAGGTGTATACGTAATGCACCACGAAGGAAATATACAAAAAATTGGGAAGTCTAGTGCTTCACTTGTAAATAGGCTCCGAGGATATAGGGGTTTTGACAAAGATTCACTATCACACCCAGAATTCGGCACGGATATGTCATCGCGTAGGCAAAGAAAAGTGGTCTCACAATTTGCGCTTCCAGGTCTAACGGTATTGGCACTACAGGTAGAAATATTACAGTGTTATATTGATGCCCTTGGATTTTCTGTAAAAAGGTGCAGCTTCGATCCACACGACTTGGAAAAAAAATTGGTAAAGGTCGCAATTGCGTTAGGCCATCCACTTGCCTTTGGTTCATGAATTTTCAAATACGTATAGATAGTCGAATTTGATTTTAAAATTGGATGATCGAATTAATGCGGACTGTGAAAACAATTTAGAAGGAAAATGCAGAGCTGTTTGCGCTCTCAAAATCGAAGATCGCGGCGTTCGAGCAATGCCCGAAGCGACTATGGCTGGCGACGCACAAGCGGGATCTGGCTCAGCAGAGCGAGGGCGCTCAGGCCCGCTTTTCGGCTGGCGACGCCGTGGGCGCGATCGCCTGTGGGCTCCTACCCAACGGGACTATGATTAAGGCGGAGCCGAACCTGGCCACCGCGCTCGCCACAACTACTGCCCTATTAGCGGGTAACCACGAGGCTCCGATATTCGAAGCTACGCTCGAGCACGATGGCGTACTGGTGCGCATCGACATTCTGGAGCCGGATGGCGAGGGCGGCTGGCATCTGGCTGAGGTCAAAAGCACGACCAAGCCGAAGGATTATCACTTGGGGGACTTAGCGACCCAACTGTGGGTGGCCCGCGAGGCAGGCGTGGACGTGCGCCAAGCTTCGGTACGCCACATCGACACTGGCTTTATCCTAGAACACGAAGGCGAGTTCCAGGGCTTGTTTACCGACGCCGACCTGATGGAACCGGCGCTGGCGCTCATTGATGGACGCCCCGGCCTTGTCGCTGAGGCGCGCGATATGTTGGCCGGTGACGAACCGCTGATCGAGCCGGGCGAACAATGCAAGAAGCCCTTTCCCTGTGAATTTTCCGATTACTGCAAGGCACATACTCCCGAGATGCCCCCATGGCCGGTGACGGTACTACCCGCCGGCGGTGGCAAGCGCTGGCTGGCCCTGGGTGTCGTCAATCTCCTTGAGGTGGATGCCGCAGCGCTGACGAACGCAATTCAAAAGCGGGTTCATCGCGCCACTCTGACGGGTGAACCCTTCCACGATATTGCTGGCGCACGCGCCGCGATGGCCGCCTGGCACTTTCCTCGAACGTGGCTGGACTTCGAGACAATCGCCTTCGCCGTGCCCCGTTGGGTCGGCACCCGGCCCTATGAACAGATCCCCTTCCAGTTCTCGGCGCACGTCGAGCAGGAGGACGGCGGGATTGAACATCGCGAGTTCCTGAGCCTGGACGGCGCGGACCCCAGACGCGGCTGCGCTGATGCGCTCGTAGCAATGGTCCCGGCTGCCGGCACCGTCGTTGCCTATAACGCCAGCTTTGAAAAAGGTCGCCTCTTGGAGTTGGCGGCCGCCTTTCCCGATCTGGCGCGCGCGCTCTCCAGCATTGCTGACCGGCTTGTGGATCTCCTGCCGGTGACCCGCGCCAGCTGGTATCACCGCGATCAGCGCGGCAGCTGGTCGATCAAAGCCGTGCTGCGCACCGTGGCTCCGGAACTCGACTATGCCGAACTTGAAGTTGGCGACGGCTCCAAGGCTCAGGAAGCCTATCTGGAAGCCATATCGCCCGACACGGCTGCTGATCGTCATTCACAGTTGGATGCAGCCTTAAGGGCCTACTGCGGTCGGGATACTATTGCGATGATCGTGCTTGCACGCCATCTCGCAGATGAGCCGAAGTTGGAAGTCCCAGTTTAAAACGAAGTCGCCGCAACCGCGGCTGAGCCTTGGCGCTGAAATTATCAGAGCCTCCAGACGCTTCCGCGCGAAGGCGTATCAGCTCATCCGCTGTCCCTTCAGTTGGTGCCAGTACTGCCGCACCAACAATCGCATCCTCAGATACCCGATGATCCCTTGTAAATCCCGCTGTCCGTGAACTTCACTCGACGGGATGGTCGTATATTGGTCCCCGGCGCAGTTAATACGTGGACCTCGTTGCCTACAGTCTCGACACCCAACACTCGGTATCCGCCCTGGGTGATATAGGTCCCTGGGACCTTATATGTCTGGCCGTTAGGGCGACGGATGGTCAGGGTCTTTGACCCCTCGTCCCACATTCCCAGGAGCATTACCGTCACCTCTCTATTGGCCCCAAAACGGTCCGGCAATAACCGTCACGCAGCGCTCCCGCCCGCTCCGATCGATCGGGCATTTGGGCTGACGAGCCACCCACTCCGGAGAGGCGGGGCTCCTTCTCAACGGTGAACTGCTGTCATCGAGCTGTTATAGTTGTGCACCGTTTGTTCGGTGTTTCAATCGCTGACGCTGCATGGTGTGGCGCTGTGCACCAAAGGCCGCGTCCTGCTCCGCCCACACGACCGGGAACCCCGTCAGCAGCCCCGCCATGGTCATGCCGACCGGCTGGCGTCCCTCCAGGATCGCCTCGATGATTTCAGGCGCCAGCAGCGTCAGCCGCAGCACCCGGCCCACGTAGGTCGAGTTGATCTTCTCGGCCCGGGCTATCTCCTCGATGGAGGCATGGACCCCGGTCTCGATCAGCTTTCGCCACCGGAACGCCCGGGCGATGACCTTGATCATGGTGTTGTCGACCCGCGGCCTGGGCGCCGCCCAGATCGGCTCTCCACCGTCCGGGGCGAGGATCAGCTTGCGGCCGCCACGTTTGCGGATCTGCATGGGGATGCGGATCGTGAAGGTGTAGTTGGCGCTCATGCCGCGATCCTTTCGGCGGTGCTGATGCTGGCGAGCTCGCCGGCCAGGGATGAGAGCCCGTCATTGCGCAGGCAGATCGCCACCTCGTCCTGGTGGATGTCGACCCGGTCGACCAGCAGCTGGATCACGCGGGCCTGCTCACCGGGGAACAGCTCCTCCCAGAGGGGATCAAGCTGGACCAGGGCATCGCGCATCTCCTGCTCGGTCAGGTCATCGTTGTGGCGATGGCCCTCGCGCCAGGCCGCAACGATCACCTCCGGCGCGCGCAGCATGTGGCGCACCTGCTCGATCACCGCGGCCTCGATCTCGCCGGCAGGGACCCGTGCGATCGAGCTGGCCCCTGCCCCGTGCTGGATCACCGTCTGGCTGACGTAATAGCGGTAGAGCCGACCGGACTTGCGCGTGTGGGCCGGCGACATGGCCCGGCCGTCCGGCCCAAACACCAGCCCCTTGAGCAGCGCCGGCGTCGAGCGGCGGCTGTTCTTGGCGCGGGTGCGCGGGCTGATCGCCAGGATCGAATAGACCTTGTCCCAGAGCGCCTCGTCGATGATCGCCTTGTGCTCGCCCGGATAGCTGGTTCCCTTGTGGACCGCCTCGCCCCGTTAGACCCGGTTGCGGAACAG